>CAIZWU010000112.1 GCA_903936775.1 uncultured bacterium
CCATTCTTTCCGCCGACGAACTCCCCGCCGCCCAGGCCGTGGAGCGCCTGATCGGCCAAACCGTGGAACGCCGCCGCCTGCCTGATTTTGAATATCAATACACCACCATGCTGGATGACAGCAAAGGGGCTCAGAAAGCCCTCGCCGAAAACCTCGGTCGTGGCCGCCTCCGGGTTGGCAAACGCCGGCGGTAGGCCTGCCGCAGCTGGTTGCTGTTAGTTGACCGGGTATAAATCCGAGCTCAGCAACCGGTCGTTGGCATCGAATAGCAGGGTGAAATCATCCAGTCCGAGGATTCCATAATAACGGGTGAGGCCGACCGACTTCGCCACCCGGGCACGCTCTGCTGCCGGCAGGGGGCTCAGGTTGGGCGGGGCTGCCGGGGTGCCGATGGACCCCACCAGCAGGGGCTGGCGTCCGGCGGTGAAGCGGTGCTCGGTTTCCGCCGTAATCACCCCACCGCGCGCCACTGCGGCGCGGGCGGCCGTATAGGACATCCCCCGCTTCAGTTCCGGTTTGATCCGGACTCCGGCGGGCGAATCGATTTTCACCACCACACATGAGGTCAGAGGCCACGCCAATAAGGTGGCAGCGAGCAGAAGAGGACGGAGGGACATACCTGACACCATAGCCGTGCTGAGGAAGTTCGGCAATCTTTTGAAAACCTGCCGGATGCGTTTAAAGAAGCTTCCATGAAACGGATTCCACTGCTCCTCCTGCTTGCGGCGTTGGCCGTCTCCCTGTGGTTTAATTTCCGGCCCCGGCCGGCGTCGGTCGCCTCTTCAGCCCCGGCAACTCCTGATGGCCCGGTCGTTCTGGCTCCGGCGGCGAAGCCTTCCCCGGTGCTTCCAGCCAAATTGGAGGAGATCGACTTTTCCGGTACCGGCCTGGCCGATGAATCATGGAAGCTTGATCCCGCGGCTAAGGACCAAAACATCCCGGATCAGGTGCCGGACTCCAATGCGTCCAACGTCCCGGCCCCACTCTCCCCGCCACCCACCGCGTGGGACCTGGATGGAACCATCCAGTTGGAGACAACTCCAAAACCTTGATCGCTTAATGATCGGGGCGCTGCGCCTGGTTCAGGCGATCAGTTCACTGACAACTTTTCCGTGCACATCCGTCAGGCGGAAGTCGCGGCCGGCGTAACGGTAGGTGAAGGTCTCGTGGTCAAAGCCGAGCATTTTGAGGATGGTGGCGTGGAGGTCGTGGACGTGGACGGGTTTGTCCCGGGCCGCGAAGCCAAAGTCGTCAGTGGCCCCGTGGACGTAGCCGCCCTTGGATCCGCCCCCGGCCAGCCACACCGAGAATCCGTAATGGTTGTGGTCGCGGCCATTCACCTTCCCGGAATTGGCTCCCGGGGTGGGCAATTCCACCACCGGAGTGCGGCCAAACTCACCGCCCCACATCACCAGCACTTCATCCAGCATGCCGCGTTGTTTCAGATCCTTGAGCAGGGCGGCGATGGGTTGATCGCACTCCTTGCCGAGCTGGCGGTGGCCGGTTTCAAGGTCGTCGTGGTGATCCCATGGCTGGCCGGGGCCGTGCCAGACCTGGACAAACCGCACGCCGCGTTCGATCAGACGGCGGGTGATCAGCATCTGCCGGCCATGCACCGTATCGCCATACATGTCGCGGATCGCCTGCGGCTCGCGGCTGAGGTCGAAGGCATCGGTGGCATCCATCTGCATCCGGTAGGCGAGCTCGAAGGATTGAATCCGCGCTTCCAGCTGCGCGTCTTCATTCCGCTTCACGAGGTGCCGGTGGTTCAACTCCTGCAGCAGATCAATCTGCCGGCGCTGTTCCTTGGCCGGCAGGCGGCGGTTGCGGATGTTTTCAATCAGCTTGTCCAGCTCGCGGTGCTGGGTGTCGATGTAGGTCCCCTGAAAGGTGCCTGGCAAAAAGCCGGCCTGCCAGTTCTGGCTTTCCTGGATCGGGTAGCCGCCCGGGCACATGGTGACGAAGCCTGGCAGATTCTGATTGAGCGTGCCCAGCCCATAGGTGACCCAGCTGCCCATGCTCGGCCGCACCGCGCGCGCCTCGCCGCAATTCATCAACAGCAGCGATGGCTCGTGATTGGGCACATCGGCATGCATGGAACGGATCACGCACAGGTCATCCGCCGACTCCGCCGTTTTTGAAAAGATCTCACTGACCTCCAGCCCGCATTGGCCATATTTTTTGAAGCTGTAGGGCGACTTCATCAGATGCCCGGTCTTCCGTTCCGTCTTCAGATTCTCTGCGGGCATGTCCTTGCCATGCATCTGGGTCAGCATCGGCTTCGGATCGAAGGTATCCACCTGCGACGGTCCGCCATTGGCGAAGATGTGGATGATGTGTTTTGCCTTCCCGCCAAACTGGGGAGGGCGGGTCTCCAGCGGATTGCTCCCGGCTTGCGCGGTGCCACCCAGCATCGTTTGGAAAGCCACGGCTCCCAGCCCCATGCCGCAGCGCTGCAAAAAGTCGCGCCGGGTGGCAAACAGGTGGGAAAAATCGGGGGCGTGGTGGGGTTTCACAACTCAAGGTAACTCGCGGCCTGACGCCATCTTTCATCGGGAAAGCAGGAGGCTGGTGCCGGGAATTGGCAGGTAAAGTTCAGGACCGGGGAACCAGAGCGGCGAACTCACTCTGCGGCAGCCAACCGCGGAGCGTGCTGCCGGGGACGGTAAGATAGGCCCAGCCGTCCCGGGTTTCCGTGGGAATCACCCGCTGGCCAGGAACCAAAGGGCCGACGGCATTGGCTTCCTTGAAGGGAGAAAGCCGCAGGATGGCTTCGGGAGCGATAACAATCCCGGGGAGGGTTTCACTTCGTCGCTGACTGAGGGCCAGGCTGCCCAGAGCCACGACCGCCAAACCCGTGCTCAGCATCGGGGCGGCGGTGCGCGGCCACCAACTACGGGGGAAACAGGAAAATCCCCAACCGAGGGCCGGCAGGACGATCAGAATCACTCCAGCCGCAGTAACCCACGACCACTCGTGGAGGCTGAGCCAGTAGAGCGGGGCTTTCCACCAAGGCGGAGAGTCGGGTCCGGGCACGGCACTGGACGGGCGGGTCAAGTTTAGATTGGCCTGGATGTCAGGGTCCCGGGGAGCGAGGAGGGCGGCCCGCTCGAAGCAGAGGAGGGCGGGGCCGGTTTGGTTCAGCTTGGCATAAGTGTTGCCGAGATTGAAGAGGCGTGCCGCGTTGGGGCCCTCATGGTCGATGATATTCTGATAGAGCGGGAGGGCTTTGGCATACTCGCCGGCGGCGAAAGCGGTATTGGCATCCTCCCAAGTGCCGGCGCGGAGGGACGGCAGTCCCATGGCCAGGAAGAGCAGGGCTAGAACCAGGTGGAAGCGGGAAGGCATGGGGGAAGAGGTTGGAAGTCAGAGGTCAGAGGGCCAGGAGGCAGGAGGCGGTGGAATCAGGCGGGGACCGTTTGGTGACTTGTGAGGTTTTGGGGGCTGCTTGGCGCCTGAGGGACAGATTCCAACGCTTGCCTGAACCGGGTCCGCCAAACCGCGAGATCATTCGGTTGGAGCGTGTTTTGACGGCTGTATTCCTGGCGGTCGGCTTCCTGGAAGAAGGAGATGATGGGAGAATCGCCGGGGAGGCGGTGGGTGGCATCGGCCAGGGTGATGGCAGGGGCCGTGGTCTGCCAAACGCTGGCGAGCCGGACCTGGAGGGCACGTCGGGCCGCGGCAAAGAAGCCGGGAACATCACCCCGGGCTGCGAAGGTTTCGGTTTCCTGGAGGGCGGACCGCAGGGCTTTTTCCTGGGCGGTGCGTGCGAGACGTTGGGGATCGCGCCAGCGGGTGCGGATGGTTTTGAAGATCAATCCAGTGATCATGGCCGCGCTGGCGAGACCCAGGAAGAGACGGAAGGAAGGGCGCCAGATGAGCGGTGTCAGGTCAGTGGCGAAACCGGCGCGGCTGCGTTGGGGGGCGAGCGCCGGGGCCGGTGGAGCGGGGGAGGGCGCCTTGGCCGGGGTCGCGGTTTCAGGTTCCGGAGGGAGGTCCGTGCCGGTGACTTCGATGGCTTGCGGCGGGGTTTCCGCGGTTTTGTAGGTGGCGGCATCGGGATCAAAATAACTGAAGGTGAGGCGCACCTGTTCGGAGCCGCTCTGACGGGGGACCTGACTGAAGCGGAAGTTGGAGGTGCCGCTGAAAGAGGCGGCGTCCTTGGCGGTGAAATTCGATTGGCCATCATAGGTTTTCCAATCGCGTCCGGATTTCAGGGCCGGCTGCTGCAGCAGCTTGAAGTTGCCTTCTCCCTGGACCTCCGCCGTGATCTGCTGAGGCTCGCCGGTCTTCCATTGGGCCGGAATGTTGGTGCGGCCGAAGGTGAATTTTCCAACTGCTCCCTCAAATCCTTCCGGGCGGCCCTCTGCGGGCAAGGCGCGGATTTCAATGCGGGTGCTGTCATCCGTTTTGCTGCGCAGGGTCACTTCCTTTTGAATCATGCGGGCGAAAAACCGGTCGAAGATCGGGTCATTGGAGCGGCGGCCCTGACCGGAACGGTCGGGCACTTGGACGGAGATTTTCATGGAGAGGTCGGGCGGATAGTCGCCGGCCTTGGTGGCGGAGAGCCCGCCATACCAGGTGGCGACCAGGTAACGCTGGCCTTGATGATCCTCCATGCCCTGCTGCGGCTGGGAGCTGAGGTTGTGCAGGGTGAAGGACGATCCTTCGGGCTGGAGGGGCGAGTTGAGCGACACCCGGGCCTCGGCCGGGAGCCAGGCCTTGATGCGGACCGGCGCAATCTCGCCGACCCAGGCATGTTTCCGTTCCTTGCCGGCGAGTTCGACGGTGAGGAATCCGAGGTTCTCCTCCCCGGCGGTTGGCGCAGGGGCGGCCGATGGTTGTCCGGTGGCAGTGCCCGGGGGCAAGCCGGCAGGGGCTTGGGCGGCGGAGGGCGTCACCTTCAGTTTGAGAGGCTGGGTCTGCACCCCGGCGCCATCCACCGTCAGGGTAAACGGCGGAATGGTGTAGTCCCCCGCCGTCATGGAGCCCACCGCGTAGGTCAAGCTCGTGGATGAGGTGGTGACCCCATTGACCATGTTGACCTGGCGGCCTTGGTTGGGGCCTTGGAAAATCAGACCCGGCACCTCCGGAGCATTCAGGTCGGTTACGTTGCCATTCACGATCCTGATGGTCAGGGTGGCCCCTTGCCCGGCGGGCACGGATTCCGGATCCAGGGTGGCGGTGACTTCTGCGGCGGTGAGCGGAGCCGCCAGGGTCAACAAGGCCAGCAGCCACGTCAGGAATGCGGTGGCTTGAATCCGCGCCCTGCACGGGAAGCGGGCGGGCGTGAGGGATGGTGGAGGGGGCGCTACCATGTCTTGCCTTTGGTGGTGTTATTGGGATCGATGAATCGCCCCCGCTGGGGCGGACGCTCCATCGGAATGACGGTGCGTTGCTCGCCGCGCATCATGTTCAGCAATTGTTTGGCTTCCTCGGCCGTCATTTGTTTTTGCTGCACCTGACGGCGTTCCTCGGTGCTGGATTTTTCCTCGCCCTGCTTGGGAGTACCTTCCTTTTGCTCGCCGGTTTCGCCTTCCTTGGTGCCTTTTTCTTTTCCGTCCTTGTCTTTCTCAGCGCCGGAGCCGGTTTCCTTGCCCTCCTTTTTCGCCTGTTTTTCGGGATCGCCTTCCTGACCTTCTTTTTCAGGTTCCCCTTCCTTCTCTTCGCCGGGCTTCTGGCCGTCCTGTTTTTCGCCGTCCTTGCCCTCTTCAGATTTTTCTTTTCCGTCCTGCTTTTCCCCGTCCTTTTTTTCCCCGTCCTTTTGCTCTCCATCCTTCTTTTCCTTGTCGTCCTTTTCCCCGTCCTTCTGGTCCTTGCCGTCTTTTTTCTGATCGTCCTTGTTTTTGTCAGGATTTTGCTTTTTCAGCTCATCGAGTTTTCGCTTCACGAGGTCGTGGTTGAAGCGGGCGTCGGTATCACTGGCATCGAGGGCAAGGGCGTCGCTGTAGGCTTTGAGGGCTTCCTCCCATGATTTCAGGGTGGCTTCCACGTTTTCGGCCTGGGCGGCCTGACCAATCCGGTAGAGGGCGTTGCCGAGGTTGTAGTAGGCGCGGTTTTGCAGGGTAAGGTCCGTGGTGTTGAGCGAGTCGCGCAGGGTATCGGCCGCGGTTTGGAATTCGCCGGCGGCATACGCGGCGGTGCCATTGTTGTAGAGGACCTTGGCATCGGGAATTTCTGCCCGGACCCCGGTGGGAGATAGGAGTGACAGCAGCCCTATCGTAAGCAGGACGGCGGTTTGACCCGGCACGGCGTGGCGGCGGGCGGCGGAGGGCAGGGCGGCAGCCTTGGCAGGACGGCGGCGGTCGGGCAGGAGAAATTCCATGATCAGGCAAAAGATGGCGAGGGCGAGCGGCCACTCATAACGTTCGAGAGGGATCTTTTCCATGCGGCCTTCCAGTTCGTTTTTGGGTACGAGGCGCAGCTTCTCACGGTAGATGGAGTCAAGTCCTTCCGCCCCGCGGCCCATTGGGACGTAAAGCCCGTTGGTGGCTTCAGCGATTTTCCGCAACGAGGCCTCGTCGAGTTTGGTAGTGACAGGATTGCCGGACTGGTCCCGGATGAGATCGCTGCGGCCGTTGGCGAAGTGCACCGGGATGGTGACGCCGGTGGTGCTGCCTACGCCCACGGGGTAAATGGTCATGCCCTTTTTGGCCTGTTCCCTGGCGGCATCGAGGGCATCGCCCTGCAGGTCTTCCCCATCCGTGATGAGAACGAGAATGCGGTGATTGTTGCCTTGTTCGTCGAAGAGCCGCGCCGCTTCATTGATGGCGCTGGCCACGTCCGTGCCTTGCTTGGGGATGAGATCCGTATCCAGCGCGTCGAGGGATTCCCGGAAGGCATCGTAGTCGCTGGTGAGGGGGCAGAGCGCGTAGGCGCTGCCGGCGAAAGGGATCAGTCCCACGCGGTCGCCTTCGAGGCGGTTGATGAAGTCGTGGATGCCAAGCCGGGCGCGTTCCAGGCGGTTCGGGCTTAGGTCTTCGGCCAGCATGCTGCGGGAAGTGTCCACCGCGAATAACAAGTCGATGCCGCGGCGTTTCACCTCGCGCAATTCATAACCTTTGCGCGGTCCGGCGGCGGCAATGAAGAGCAGGAGCAGGCCGCCGAGCCAGAGACTGCGCTTCAGCCTGACGAGACGTGGGGAGAGGCCGGGCAGCAGGCGGGCGCGGAAGCGGGGATGCACCAGTTTGGCGAGGTCGGTCTCGCGGCGGCGGTCGAAGCGGGTGAAGAGCCAGGCCACGGTCAGACACACCACCGGACCGGCGTAGAGCCAGAGCGGGCGGGCGAATTGCAGGGGAGAATCTTCCATGGGAGAAGTCAGGGGAGCCGGCGCCAGAGGGTTTGATCGAGCATCCGGCCGGCGAGGAGGAGGCCAAGGCCGGGGAGGAGAAACCACAGGAACAACTCTTCGTATTCCTCGTATTTTTTGAGCTTGCGGGTGGTGGTTTCGAGTTGGTTGATGACCTCGTAGATTTTTTCGAGGGAGGTGGTGTCAGTGGCGCGGAACATTTTTCCTCCGGTGAGGTCGGCGACTTTTTGGAGCATCGGTTCATCGATTTCCACTTTCACCCGCCGGTATTGGGTGCCGCCGAAGGGATCGCGCACCGGCATGGGGGCCTCGCCGTTGGTGCCGGCTCCGATGGTATAGATTTTGATGCCGAGGGCCTTGGCGGCTTCCGCGCTGGTTTCGGGGTTGGCCGCCCCTTTGTTATTCACTCCGTCGGTCAGGAGAATGATGATGCGGGATTTCGCCTGCGAATCCTTGAGGTGGGCGATGGCGGAGACGAGCGCCGAACCGATGGCGGTGCCATCCTCCACCTGACCCATTTTCAGGCTGGTGATGCGCTGGCCCAGCCAGGCGCGGTCCTGGGTGAGGGGGCTGACCAGATAGGGCCGCCCGGCGAAGGCCACCAGCCCGATTTTGTCATTGGCCCGCTGCTGGACGAACTTGCCTACGACGTCCTTGACCACTTCGAGCCGGTTGGAGGGTTGGCCATTCAGGGTAAAGTCCATGGCCTCCATCGAGCCGGAGACGTCGACCGTGAGGAGGATATCGATGCCGCTGGTTTCGATATCGGTGGAGCCCCGGCCGAGCCGTGGGCGGGCGAGCGCGAGGATGAGCAGGCTCAGCGCCAACAGCACCGGCAGCAGGCGGAAGCCGCCGACCCACGAGCGTGGCTGGGCGCCGGAGCCGGGAGCATCCGCTGTGGAGGGCAGGCGCAGAGCGGCGGGTCGGCCGCGGCGGCCTTTCCATAACAACAGCAGCAGAGGCAGCGTGAGCAGCCACAGCAACTGGGGGTGGGCGAACTGGAAGTTATCCGTCATGCGTTTTCCGGGGCGACGGGTGAGGAGGGCACGGGCGGAGCCGGGGCCACGCCGGGGGCGCTGTAGGCGGCGGCCTGGACAAAGCGGTTGGCGTTATCCAGCAGGGCGAACCGTTCCACCGGATCAAACTCGGCTCCGGCAAATTTAGCCTTGTCGCAGGTGGTCAGGAATTCCTGGAGCAGTACCGCATGAGGCTGCAGCGGGGAGTGGTGGGTGGTGGTCAGGGATTGGAGGAATTCCTCGGTGGTGCGCTGCGGGGCGGCGATGCCGAAGTTCCCGGCGATGAAGCGGCGCACCACGTTGGCGGTTTGTTCCGCGAGATCCCCGGCGGGCAGGGATTCGCGCTGGCGGTCGATGCCACGCAGGGCTTCGCGGGCCTGGTCCACCGGTGAAACCGTCAGGAGCGGATGGCCTCGCCGGAACATGAAATACCAGAGCAGAAGACCCGCCGTGGCGGCTACTGGTGTGGCGATGAGTACTTTTTTGGTCGTGCTCAGTCTGGCCGGTGCCGGAATTTCGATAGGCGCCCTCGGGCCGCGGATGTCCTCCTCCGGTGCTGCCTGGCCTGGGTTTTGGGCGAGGGCATGCGTCAGGGAAAAACCGGCGGCGAGGAGGCCGCAAGCCTGACGGAGGCATGGATGGGGGGCGCGGCGTTTCATCCGATGCGTTGGCGGCGTTTCCGGAAAAAGTTGACGAGGGCAGGGAGCCAGTTGGTGCCGCTGGTGAACTCCAGCAGATCCACTCCGGTAGAGCGGATCATGGCGGCGGTGCGGATGCGGCGGGCCTGGGATTGTTCCCGGTAAGCTTCGCGGACCTGGCGTTTGCTGGTGTTCAGCTCCACCACCTCGCCGCTCTCGGCGTCTTCGACATAGAGCCGGCCCACGTCAGGCAATTCCTCTTCGCGGGGATCGGTGACGGAGACCGCGATGACATCGTGGTGTTTGTTGGTGATGGTCAGTTTTTTGCGCAGGGCGGCGAGCCGTTCATCAAAGGGCGGGCCGGGCTGGAAATCACTCACGAGGAACACAATGGCGCGGCGGCTGATGACCTGATTGGCAAAATCGAGCGCTGCCACGAGGTCGGTGCCGCGCTGGGAAGGCTGGAAGAACAAGGCTTCACGGATCAGCCGCATGATGTGGCTGCGGCCTTTGGCGGGCGGGATGTAGAGTTCCACCGTGTCCGTGAAGAGGACCAGTCCGACCTTGTCGCGGTTCCGGATCGCGGAGGCCGCGAGCACTCCGGCGGCTTCGGCGGAGAGTTCGCGTTTGCTGTCGGCGGTCGACCCAAAGTCGGAGGAGCCGCTGACATCAATCATCAGCAGGATGGTGAGTTCGCGTTCCTCGGTGAAGAGTTTGATGTAAGGGTCCCCGGTGCGGGCGGTGACGTTCCAGTCGATGGCGCGCACGTCGTCCCCGGCCACGTAGTTGCGCACCCGGTCGAAGTCCATGCCGCGTCCCTTGAAGACGCTGGCGTAACGTCCCGCCATGGTGTCGTCCGCCAGCCGGGTGGTGCGCACCTCCATCCGGCGCACCCGGCGCAGGATTTCCACGGCGCGGGCTTCGGTTTCGGAGTCCTGGGAGGACGGGGGCATTGGGAGGGATTGATGGTTGAAAGTTGATGGTTGATGGGAGGGGTGTTGGGAATTGGCGGCGGTTCCGGGAGGTCCTGCTATCACCAGCAACTTTCAACCATCAACCCATCCGGGTCACGGCACCGGCAGCTCATCCAGGATGCGCTGCACCAGGGTCTCGCTGCTCAGGCCTTCGGCTTCGGCTTCGTAGGTTACGGCGACGCGGTGGCGCAGCACATCCATGGCGATCGATTTCACATCGTTGGGCGTGACGTAGCTGCGGCCGTCGAGGAAGGCATGGGCGCGGGCGGCGAGGGCGAGGCCGATGGTGGCACGGGGGGAGGCGCCGACCTTGATGAAGGGAGCGATGCGCACCCCGAAGTCATCCGGGCGACGGGTGGTGTGGACCAGCCGCACGATGTATTGTTTCACCCGGTCATCCAGGTATAGCCCGGCCGCGACTTCGCCGGCCTTGCGGATGGTATCGAGGGTCACGATGGGCGCGGGCGCCGCCATATCCTTGATGGTGGCGGCGAGGTCCAGCACCTGCAGTTCCTCGGCTTCGCTGGGGTAGTCCACCACCACCTTGAGCAGGAAGCGGTCGAGCTGCGCTTCCGGCAGGGGGTAGGTGCCTTCCTGCTCCAAGGGGTTCTGGGTGGCCAGCACCATGAAGGGCGTGGCGAGGGGAAAGGTCTGGTCGCCGATCGTCACCTGCTTTTCCTGCATCGCTTCGAGGAGCGCACTTTGCACCTTGGCGGGGGCGCGGTTGATTTCGTCGGCGAGGATGAAGTTGGCGAAGACCGGGCCGCGCTTCACCCGGAACTCGGCGGCGCGGGGGTCGAAGATTTCGGTGCCCACGATGTCTGCGGGCAACATGTCCGGGGTGAACTGGATCCGGTTGAACTTCGCATCCACCAGCGCTGCCAGCGTTTTCAGGGCCAGCGTCTTGGCGAGGCCGGGCACGCCTTCCAGCAGCACATGCCCGCGCACCAGCAAGGAAATCAGGAGCCGGTCCACCATGGAGGTCTGTCCGATCAGATAGCGGCCCAGTTTCGTGCGCAGCGGCTGGATCCAGTGGGAGGCTTCCTCCACGGCATCGCCGGCCATGGCGGAGGGGGTGGTATTGGAAAAAGAGGAGTCGGAGGTCATGGGGAGGCGTGAAATAACAGGAAGCCCGGGGGCCTTGGGGGCCGGAGGCGGGTGGGCAGAGGGCATTTGCCAGTAGGACGGGCGAAACTCAACTGCCGAAATCGCATCCCGGCGGGGAGTAAAGCGCCGGTGCCCAGCGGATTTCTTTCCCTCGTTGGACGGATTGCGCCTTCGGGGAGCTGCCGGGTCAGGCGGCCATGGGCAGACGCGGGGAACGGAATCGCCCTTTGCCGCTGGCCGGGAATGGTGCCACCCTACCGCGCCGGGCTTTGATGCCGTGTCCCCCCGCTTTTCCCATGATGTTCCGTTTTCTCCTGCTCTCCAGCGCCTGCTGCCTGACCGCCTGCAAATTGCCGGACGTGAATCTGGCCACCAGCGAACCCTTGAAGGTGGACATCAAGGTGGACCTCAATGTCTATCAGCACAGCACCCCGGAGGAGGCCGCCAAGGCCGATGCGGCGGACGAAGCCGCCGGGCAGATCGAGAAGCGGAAATATAACCGCACTGCCGAGATCCAGGAATTGAAAAACCAGCGCTACGTGGCCGAGACCCATCGCGGCGTGCTGCTGCTGCGCCAGCAACCCGCCGGCACCTACGGCGAGTATGTCAAAAAAGTGGTGGAGGATGAAAATAAGGACCGCATGGCCCTGATGACCGCCGAAGCCAAAAAGGACCGGCGCGAGCTCAATGACATCATGAAGGAACGCTACACCGCCAGTCTGCAGGGTTCTCACGCCGGGGAATGGGTGGAAGTGCCCGACCCCGCCAAGCCGGAGTCGTATAAGCTGGAGCAGAAACGGTAGGGGAAGGGGGCAGCGGTCAGGGGTCAGGGGTCAGGGGTCAGGGGTCAGGGGTCAGGGGTCAGGGGTCAGGGGTCAGGGGTCAGGGGTCAGGGGTCAGGCGGGGCGATGCTGGCGATGCGGCCGATGCTGAAATCGTAGGAGGTCATTTCGAGGTTCACCTGGGTCTGGGGTTCCAGGGGACCGAGGGCGGCGGCCCGGCGGGGGCTGAGGTGGGCGAGGATTTCCTTGCCGTTGGCCAGGATGGTGCGGTAAGTCCGCGGACTGGCGGGCGCGAGAATGGTTCCGATGGTGCGGATGGGATTGGGAGCAGGCATGGGGCAGTGGACCTCAGGATCAGGCCAAATCCAACGGAATGAGCGGGCTTTGTTTCCTCACGGGCGTGTGGCCATTTGCATGATGACCGGTGGGACCGGGCAACCCTCCCCGGGCCGTCCTGACAGGAGAGAAGGGGCCGGAAGCTTCCCCCAGTGAGGGCCGGGCCGTTTGTTGGAACTGACCCGCCACCCCCGGGGAAGGCCGTCCGCGAATCGTTCAACGACCGTTGTCATCGGGGCTGCGCCCGACGATAGCCATCAGTCATCCGGCGGCGCCTAGTCCAAGTGTCTTCCGAGCCTGCACGGGGATTTCCTTTGTGATTTGCGTGGTTATTGGAGTTCGCAGTTTTCCGGATACTGTTCGTGCGCAATTTGAGTTCATGGAAATCAGCGCCGCTTGCTCCCTTGCTCCGCGATCCGGATCCTGCCGCTGACGGCATCCCGGAAAAGCAAAATCCCTTCCGGAAAGAAAGATTCCATACACATAAGAGGCCGTTACTGTGGCCGGGGCAGTGGGCTCTCCGGCGGGATTTCGCCGCGGATCAGGCGTGCCCCCTCGCCGGTGAGTTTGAGGTAGAAGTCGGAGGGCAGGCCTTCATACGTCACGAACTTGTCCTGTGGGCTCAGCGGCACGTCGTTGGTGCATTTGAAAATCGCGGTGCCTTCGTCCACTTCATCGAACATGGCGATGTAGAGGCTGTCCGCTCCGGCCTTTTTGGCGGCGGCGAATTGCGACCAGAGAAACTCTCCTTTGCGCCGCGGGATTTTGTCGAATGCTTTGCCCTTCATGTTGAACCAGCTGAATCCGGGGAACGCGACGGGCAGGTAATCCAACCCGTGTTCGCGGCACCAGGCGAGGTCGGGCTTGATCATCTTTTCGCCGTGCTGTTGAGCCTCGGCGGGCGTTTGATAGCGGCCGACGGTCCACGGACTCACGATGTCCGCGAGCTTGAGGACGTCGTGCAGGGCAGGGTCATTGACCGCATCGCGGTTGAGTTCCCGCCAGCCGGTCGGCACGCCAAGTATGACGGTGCAGTCGTCTTTTTTCAAAAGTTCCACGAGCAGCCGGCATTCCGCGACGGTGTAGTCCCTGTCTTTATTAAACCCAACGCCCCAGACCACTACGAGCGGCTTTCCCCGGTGGCGCAGATACGCGGGGTCGTCGGTCACGTGCATCTTCAGGCGCAGCTCGCGCCAGTCATCGGCAACTTCGGTAATGCGATTGGGACCAATCCCGCTGAGATCATACATCACGGCGTAGGCGCGGCCAAAGCGGTTGGCCCCTTCGCGGCAGTGGTCGAGCACGATGTTATTATGGCGCAGATGCCGGGTCTCACGGAGCGGGCCGATAAAGCGCTGCACGAACACCCCGTCGATCCCGTAATCCCGCATCCACTGAAAATGCCGCATCACCGTCGCTTGTTTGAAAGAGCTGAAAATCTCCGCGGCGCGGCCGTCGGCGTGGTGGAACCCGGTGGGAAATCGTTCGTCCGCCCCGAGTTCGGAAACGTCGGGCCACAGGTCGATCTTGGCATTGCCCGGGGCGGGCCGGCCGTCGCCTTTTGTCCAATGGTGCCAGGCACGGTCCGCGCCGTCGCCCTCCGCATTGAACCACCCTTGGTAGCCGCACATGACTTTGCCTGTCAGGGTGCTGGTATCCACGCCGCGGACGCCCAGGCCTTGAAAGGGGCGCAGGGTTTCCGCATTGACGGCGTCCAGCTCCGCCTGGGTCGACGCGCGCAGGGGAGACGTGACGAAAGCTGTGAATAGCAGGAGAACGATCAGGAAATGGCGAAG
>CAIZWU010000113.1 GCA_903936775.1 uncultured bacterium
CCTTTCATCCCTCCAGATCCAGGTCCCACAACTTGGCGCGGCCGGAAATCCGGGGGCGGGCTGTTCTTTGCCACAGGGCTTCTCGTCCTGCTGTTGACCGGCATCACCATGGCACCCTTTCCTGACCTCTGGCCGGGCTTTCTGATCTCCCTGCTGTTCTCCCTTTACGGCTTGCTCCGCGCAAGTTCGCCAAGGCAAAGATGGACCGGTATCGGACTGTCTTTCGCGGCCGGGGCTCCGGGAATGCTAAGCCTCGTTGCATTTACCGGGGAGAAGCTCTCCAATTGACTCCAGCCCATCAATTCGCCGCCGGATGGTTTGAAATCGGTTTCCGGATAGCTGCCATCCTTCATGAATGATCACAGCCACCCCATAACGCCCAAGCAGACCCTGCTTTTGATTCTGCTGCCGCTGCTGGGTATTGTGCTCGGCCTGCGGCTTTGGCTGCATCTGGTGCGCGTGCAGCATGTCTATCCCGGGGGATTCCTGGTGCACCATTTGTTCACGGGGGTGTTGCTGGTGATCCCTGCGGCTTTTGTCCTCGCTTTTGGGACGCGGCACCGGTGGTCGGCGATCCTGGCGCGGCTGGTCCTCGGCTGCGGCAGCGGCCTGATCCTGGATGAAGTGGCGTTTCTGGTGATGACGAAAGCCAGCGATGACGATTATGTGTCCGGTGTTTCCTTGTCTGGAGCCATGGGGTTCATCGCCGGGGCGGTTCTCCTCCTGGGGATGCTCTACCGGTCGCGTCGGTGAAGGGGCAGGGGAGTGAACTGTCTTCCCCTGAAAATCAGGCTTTCGGGGTGGCTGTTCTCCCGTCAGGTTGCGGCCGTGAAATGCCCCCGACCCTTACGTCTTTTGCTGCGGACGCTCGCCGCGCTCATCCTGCTGGCCGTGGTGACCATCGGTTCCGGCTGGCTGTATTTTCATCCGTCCTTCGAGCGCTCGCCCCGGATCGTTTACGGCCAGCGCCATGGGCAGGATCTGACGTTTGAGGTGGTGCGGCCGTCCAAGCCCAATGGTCTGGGCGTGATTTTTGTGGTGAGCGGCGGCTGGAGATCGGGGGTGGATTCCTTCAAGCCGTGGACCATCGCGCCGCTCCTGCGGCGGGGTTATACGATCTTCCCGGTCTGTCACGTCTCGCAGCCGGAGGCCACGGTGATGGAGACGGTCGACGACGTGAACCGGGCGGTGCGGTTCATCCGTCATCGGGCGCACGACTACGGGGTGGACCCGGCGCGGCTGGGCGTGAGCGGAGGCAGTGCCGGGGGGCACCTCAGCCTGATGCTGGCCACCCGCGGCGGCCCCGGCCCGGCAGACGCCCCGGACCCGGTGGACCGCGAATCCAGTGCGGTGCAGGCCGTCGCGATCTTTTACCCGGTGACGGACCTGTTGAACCTCGGGGATTCCACGGAGAACCTGCACGATGGCGGCGCGCCGAAGAGCTTCCTCAAGGCCTTTGCCCAGGACCCGCAGGACCTGCCCGCCTGGCAAATCACCGGCCGCGCCATGTCGCCGATTTTTCATGTTACATCTGCCCTGCCCCCGACGCTGATCTTTCACGGCGATGCCGACACCCTTGTGCCCTTGGATCAATCCCAACGTTTTCAGGCCCGTGCCAAGGAGCTGGGCCGCCGCGTCGAGCTTATCATCCATCCGGGGGGAAATCATGGCTGGCTGACCATGATGTGGGATGTGAGGCAATTCGCGGATTGGTTCGATGAAAACTTGAGGAAATGAATTTCCCGGGCGGGTCGGGCTCCTCCCTGGAGGCTTGGGTGAAAGGCTTGTGACAGGAGGATTGCTGCGTTTCGTAACCGGATGATGCGACACGATGAAAATCACCGAACCCATCGCATCGGCTGGCTCCGGGCGGCAGTCCTGGGCGCGAATGACGGGATTGTTTCCACGGCCAGCTTGATCGTCGGGGTGGCCGCGGCGGATGCCAGCCATGGCAACGTGCTGGTCACGGGCATTGCCGGACTGGTGGCAGGGGCGATGTCGATGGCGGCGGGGGAATATGTTTCTGTCAGTTCCCAGGCCGATACCGAGCAGGCCGACCTCGAACGGGAGCGGCTGGAGCTGGCCACCGAGCCTGACAAGGAACTGGCCGAGCTGACCGCCATCTATGTGGCGCGTGGACTGGAAGCTGGACTGGCCAGTGAGGTGGCCCGGCAATTGACCGCCCATGATGCCCACGGCACGCATGCCCGCGATGAGCTGGGCATTTCCGAAAGCCTGAGTGCCCGCCCGGTGCAGGCCGCGCTCGCTTCGGCGGGCACCTTTGCAGTGGGGGCGGCGCTGCCCCTGGTGCTGATCGTCCCATCGGCTTCGCTGGTCTGGACGGTTTCCCTGGGCTCGCTCGTTTTCCTCGCCCTGCTCGGCGGCCTCGCGGCCCGGGCGGGCGGCTCGCCCATCTGGCGGGCCACCGCGCGCGTCACCTTCTGGGGAGCGCTGGCCATGGCCCTCACCGCCGGGGCGGGGGCGTTGTTCGGGGCGGTCGGGTGAGCCGATTTTCAGGGTATGGCGGCCACCCTGGGAACATAGTTGATAGCAAGCCGGGCTGAGGCGTGGGTGATTTGGCGACAATTTCGTCACATGAAAGAGGTTTACGGCACCGGGGGTGTGCTTGTAATCTAACAAATTAGCTGTATGCCAGCCTTTAAAACGACCATGAAACTTCCCCAGATTTTTGCCAGTTCCACCTCCGTTCAAGCCTTTGCCAAGGGGGACATCATCTTCAAAAAGGGGGATCCAGCCGGGGAAATGTTCGTCGTCGAAAGCGGCGAAGTGAATATCGTAAAGGACGGTAAGATCGTGGAAACCATCCCCACGGACGGATTCTTCGGCGAGATGTCGCTCATCGATGACACCGCCCGGAGCGCTGACGCTGTCGCCCATACGGACTGCCGGTTGCTGACCGTGAACCGCCGCCGTTTCCTGTTCATGGTGGAGGAGGTGCCGTTGTTCGCGCTGCACGTGATGAAAGGCATGGCGGACCGTCTTCGCAAGGTGGCGGTCTGAACGGGCTGTCTCCAAGGAGTGGTGCCCCGGCCAGTTTAATCGTCGGGCCGGCGGCGGATGCCAGCCATGGTGAGGTGCTGTTCAGGGTTTTGGCGGAAGCCTGGCAGGAGCGGTGTCGATGGGCGGTGAGAGAGATGGTTTCCGTCTGTGGCCGGCCCGGATAAAAATTCAGGCATGTCATTCCGGGGCCGGAGTGGTAGTATGGAATGGCACACCCAACCTATCAGGCTTATGAAATCACTCTGCTTGCGGAACCCCCCGGTGGATCAAAAAACCCGCAGGATAAATCCAAGAGGCGGATCACCCCTGCGCACTGCCTTGGTTGCGGTGGTGGGCGGGATCGGGCTGTGGGCCGGCATGACTCCCTCCGCGCAGGCGGCGTTCACGGTCGTCGAAGGCGTGGACTTCTCGAACTCCCGGTTTACCCCAACGATAATTCCTTCCGTCCTTGGCACGGGCGATAATGTGATCAGCGGCACGCTGCCGGGAAGCTCCACCATTCCGGACCTGGATATTTTCCGGGTCGATAATTCCGACGGACTGGCCATCACGGCCATCACCATCCATTTTTCCAGTTTTGAACCCGGGTCACCCTTCCGGCCGGCGACCGTCAACCTCCTTGCCCCGAACAGCGGAACCATTACGGCCGGGGGCAATGGGACCTTCCTGCTGCCGGCGGTCATCAGCAATCCGGCCAACCTCACGCTGGAGCTGATCGGCCCAGGTCAGCCCGGATCGGAATTCATATCAGCGGGCAGCGCCAACTATACCGTGACGATCAGTGCCATCCCGGAGCCGGCGGTTACGGTCTTCCTGGGGGCCGCAGGGATGGCCTTGCTGGTTGGCAGGGCAAGGAGGCAGGAACCAGGGCCACCAGGGCCGGGATAAGAAATGAGAAGCCGGAGCACCCCCGTCAGAAGCCAAAGGGCTGGGGAACCGCCGGCGGATCGATTGGGGCGGCGAAGAACATTGACTTTTGCGGCGTATTTCCGAAAACCGGGGGTGTTGGTGCCGCTGGCTTCCTGTGGGGAAGCCCGGCCTGCCCCGCTATCCCCCGTTTACCTCCCCCCCGGTTATGTTCAAAACCCAATTTGCCTGCCGTGACGCTAGTGGCACTCTCCCCTGCCGGTCCCGATGGAACGGTCCCGGCCGTGCCCGCTGGATTTCCCGCCTGACCCGGACCCTGCTGGTGGCCTTTTGCGCAGGGCAGGGGCTGCCAGCGGTCGCGGGCACCTATCCGACGGCGGGAGGCACCCAGGGTTTTACTTACACGAATGGCACCGTGCCCGGCGGGATCACCTGGAATGACGGCACCGCGTTGAACAGCACCCTCACGGGAACGCCGCCCGCTCCGGTGGCCTCGGTGCAGAGCAGCGCCCTGCGTCTCACCGCCAACGGCGTCCCGGATGTCATCACGTCCTTCAAGCTGCCGGAGATCGATGTCGGTCTGGATGTCTCGGCCCTGACGGTTAATTTCAATCTGAAGCTGTCTGCCACCGGAACCGCCGGCGAGGGGTTTGCGGTGAATTTCGGGGACATCCCGCCCAGCAATGGTGATGGGGAGCTCGGCTGGGCCCTGGCCAATGGTCTGGTCGTCGGTTGGAAAACCTATGATGATCCGGCCATCAGCGGGGTGGAGGGGGAAATCGTGGTCTACGCCAACCGGGTGGTCATTGCCCGTTCGCCCCATACCTTTCCCAATGATGCCAGCTTCCGCCCGGTGACGGTGCGCTGGGATGCCCAGGGAGTGGATGTGCGCTGGAACAACGCCGACGTTTTCCTGAATCTGGCCGTGCCGGGCTTCGCCCCGCGTGTCGGCGATACCGTGGCCTTCTCGGCCCGCACCGGGCCGGTGGCGACCCAGGAGATCAGCATCGACAACCTCCAGGTCCTGACGACCCCCTTGGCGAATATTGCGACCGGGGGACCGGTGATCACCGAGTTTGTGGCGGAGAACAAGGATTCCTATGAGGACGAGGATCTCGAAAGCCCGGACTGGATCGAGTTGTTCAACGGCTCCGCGGCCGGGGTGTCCCTGACCGGTTGGTTCCTGACCGATGATCCGGCTCTGCTCAACAAATGGGCGCTGCCCGCCATCACCCTGGGGGCGAACCAATACCGGGTGATCTTCGCCTCCGCGAAAAACCGGACGGTCGCCGCCGGGCAGTTGCATACGACCTTCACGCTGCCCAAAACCGGCGGTTACCTGGCCTTGGTGCGGCCTGATCTGACGGTGGCGTCGGAATATAACTATGGCCAGCAGCACGAGGACGTGCCGTATGGCGAATTGGGCGCGGCCCGGCAGCGGGGGTATCTGGAAGTCGCCACGCCGGGTAAGAAAAACATCAGCCTGATGGATGCCGGTCCCCCGGCGGAAGACGTGGTTTTTTCCCGTGAAGGTGGCCTGCTGGCCAATACCACTCCTGCGGCGCTGTCGATCCTGCCGCCGGTGGCTCCCGGGGCCGTGGTGCGTTATTCGCTGGGCCAGACGTTGCCCACAGAAATCTCCCCGGTCTATACCACGCCATTTTCCATTACCGCGAGCACCACGGTCCGCGCCCGGGTCTTCCAGCCAGGGCGGCTGCCGGGACCGGTGAGCAGCCGTAGCTTCCTCAAGCTCGACACCAGCCTGACAAACTACAACAGCTCCGGTTCCGTGTTCTCGTCCAATCTGCCGGTGCTGGTGATGGACAGCTTCGGGGTGGCGGTGGATGCCACCACCGATCCTGCCGGCGCCCGTCCTTTCCGTCCGGCCTATTCGGTGATGCTGGCGCCGGATGCCACCAGCGGCCGTACGCGGCTGGATGCCCTGCCAGATTTTCAGGGCCGCTGCGGCACCCACGTGCGCGGGGAGAGTTCCTCGGGCTTTGGCCAGAAATCCTATGCGTGGGAACTCTGGACCAACGAGAACTCGGACAAAGACGCTGCCATTCTAGGAATGCCGGCGGAATCGGACTGGGCCCTGCACGGGCCATGGTCTGACAAATCCATGATGCGGAACTATCTGGTTTATTCGACCTTCGGGGAGATGCATCAGGACTGGTTCGCCCCGCGGGTGAAATTCGTGGAGGTCTTCTTCAATCAGGAAGCCGGCCAGCCCGTCAGTTATTCCGACTACCGCGGGGTCTACCTCCTGGTGGAGAAGATCAAGAGTTCCTCCAGCCGGCTTGGCCTCGAGAAAACCAATCCGCTGGTGACCGACCCTCTGCTGGTCCAGGGCGGCTACATCTTTAAAAAGGACAAGACCAGCCTTGGTTCCACGGCATGGACCACCGCCAACCAGGGGATCTCCATCCAGAGCGCCGATCCCGAAGCCCTGTCCACGGCCCAGCGGAATTATCTCCAGGGGTATATCAACTCCTTTGAAACCGCGCTCTACGGGGCTTCCTCCACCAATCCTGCCACGGGTTATGCCAAGTGGATCGACGTGCCCAGCTTCATCGACTGGCAGTGGGCAGTGGAAATCTCCAAGCAGATTGATGGTTACGTCTTCAGCACCTACTTTCACAAGGACCGCGGAGGCAAGATGAAGGCGGGGCCGCTCTGGGATTTCAACATCTCCCTCGGCAATGCCGACTACGCCGAAGGGGAATTCCGCACCGGCTGGAACTATGACGCCAGCCGGGTGGCCCCGCTGAATGGCAGTCTGTGGTTCCCGCAGCTGCACCGGGACCCCAACTACCGCATGGCCACCTTCGACCGTTACTGGCAGTTGCGGAATTCCGTATGGAGCACCGCCGCCATCCAGGCGCGGATCGAAGCGGTGTCCGAACTGCTGCGCGACGGCAATCCCACCCCGGTGACCAGCTCCACTCCCTTGAGCGCGCAAAGTCCCGCGATGCGCCAATTCCGCCGGCATGCCCTGCTGGGCATCCGCCATTGGCCCAATCCGGCCGATGCCACCACCCGCACCACCTTCCAGGCAGAAGTGGCCCATCTGAAGCAGTGGATCACCGACCGGCTGGCGTGGGCTGACAACCAGTTCCTCCTCGGGAGCACCGCGATGCGCCCGCCGGTCCTGACCAGTGTCAACGCCGGCAACAATTCCGTGCAGGTCTCTCTCGCGCCCTTCCGTATGGTGCAGCCCGGCTTCCGGTTTCCCGATGCAGAGATCCGTTATACCACCGACGGCACCGATCCGCGGCCATCCGGATATGGTCTGCCCGGAGCGGTGCAGAGTGTGGCTTTCCTGACTGAATATGGCCAGGGCAGCTGGTTTGTTCCGACGGCGGCCAACGGCGGATCCACCCTCGCCCTCACAGACTGGACCGGAATCGCCGGTCCTCCCAATGCTGCGTCGTGGACGGCGGGCCAGCTGGGTTTTGGATTCGATACCGGGGTCTCCTCGACCGCTAATCCTACTCTCTATCATGTCGGTGGGGCGCACCTCAATGACAACACCTGGACCGGAGGAACCGGCAATGTGCAAACCGCCCTGCTGAACAACAACTCCGCGCTGATGGTGCGGCTGCCGTTCACGGTCACGGAGGATCAGCGGAACCGGCTGGTCAGCCTCAGGGCCAAGGTCCGTTATGACGATGGGTTTGTGCTTTTTGTGAATGGTGTGGAAGCGGCCCGGCAGAACATCCTCCCGGCCAGCCCGGCGGTGTGGAATGCCACGGCGGATGCCACGCCCGGGACCTTCACGGATGCGCTGGGAATCACCGGGGTAACCGTCGATATCTCCCATGTGCTGGGCAGCCTCCAAACCGGAACGAATATGCTGGCGATCCTCGCGCTCAACAAGACTACGGCAGATACCGATCTCCTCTGCGTGCCAAGCCTCACCGGCAGTCTGGGGGTGAAACCCACCGGCATCAATGCGCCTGCGGTTACCTCGCCGCTTTACCATGCCCCGTTGGTGCTCTCCGCTTCGGCGGTGGTGAAAGCCCGGGTTTTTGTGCCGGGGATTGGACAATGGGGGCCGCTTGCCAGCTCCAATTACATCGTTGCCGCAGAGCCCCCCACCCGCGAAACGCTGGTGGTTTCCGAGATCAATTATGCGCCGCTGCCGCCCTCTGCTGCGGAGATCGCGGCAGGCGCCATCGAGGCCAGCGATTTCGAGTTCATCGAACTCTTGAATACAGGTGCCAACCCCCTGGATCTCACGGGGGTGAGGCTCAGCGGAGCGGTGCAGGAGTTCAATTTCACCAATGGCGATGCCGCTGCCCTGACGCTTCCGCCGGGTGGACGGGTGATCGTCTGCGGCAAACTCAGTGCCTTCCGCGCCCGTTACGGAAATGGAGCCCGGGTCGCCGGCGCCTTCACCGGAAATCTGAATAACACTGGCGAGATAATCACCCTGCTGGACGGGAACGGGGCCACGTTGTGGAGCTTTGCCTATGATGAACAATCGCCCTGGCCGCTCATCAATGAGGGGGGGCGCAGCATCATCCTGACCAATGCGGCGTGGCAGCCGGCGCCGGAACCTGCCCTGGGTTCGAACTGGCGGCCGGGTCCCGCGTCAGGCGGCGATCCTGGAACGGCGGGCAGCCTGCCCTTCACCCTCGTGGCGGATGCGGATGATGACGGGGATGGGGTGCCCAACCTCGCTGAATATGCCTTTGGAACCAATCCGGCAGACGCGGGCTCCCGCCGGGCCCTCACGGTTTCTGCCGATCCTCCGGCGCCCGGGTTCTCCCCGGTGCTCCGCTTCGACATCCCGGTCGGCCTGAATGCCGACGGTTACCGGGTGGACATTCAAAGCAGCAGCAACCTCAGCACTTGGGCCGCCGCCGTGCCCGCGCCGGTCAATCAGGGCATCCGCTTCGGAGCAGATGGGCAGGCCTCGGCCCTGTGGGAAATGCCGGCGGCCCCCAACGGTCCGCAGGTTCCGCGGTTCTTCCGGGTCATCATCACCAAACCGTAGTCCGATTCCCTGACCTCCGGCGCGCCATGGGGCGCGCCGCACCAAGGTTACAGGATTTCCCCTGGCTGGACTTTGGCGGCGGCCGGGTATTTGTTAACCCAGGCAGCGGCGGTGCTGGCAATGGTTTCCACCTGGGCGGCGGCGGCGCCGGTCTTGTGGGAGCCGGCTTCGAAGAGTTCGTCGAGGCGGGCGCGGGTGGTTTTGAGACGGCTGTCCTGGGCGAGCCGGTCGAGCAGGTTGTTGACGGTGGTTTTGCCATCGCGCAGATCGCGCACCGTGGCGACGGCATGCTCCTTGATGGCTTCGTGCGCGGTCTCGCGGCCCACTCCCGCTTTGACGGCTTCCATGAGGAAGGTGGTGGTGAGCAGGAAGGGCAGGTAACGCTCGGTCTCGCGGGCGATCACGGCCGGAAAGACTTCCATTTGCTTGAGCACGGTCAGGGTGGTTTCCAGCACACCATCAATAGCGAAGAAGGCGTCTGGCAGGACGACCCGGCGGACCACGGAGCACGAGACATCGCCTTCGTTCCATTGGTCGCCGGCAAGCCCGTGGGCCATGGTGACGTGACCTTTCAGGATGGTGTGGAAGCCGTTGATGCGTTCGCAGGAGCGGCTGTTCATCTTGTGGGGCATGGCACTGGAACCGGTCTGGCCCGGGGCGAAGCCTTCGCTGGCCAGTTCGTGTCCGGCCATCAGACGCATCGTTTTGGCAAAGCTGGAGGGGCCGCTGGCGAGATCGCAGAGCGCACTGACGACGCGGGCGTCGAGGCTGCGGGGATACACCTGTCCGACCGCAGTGAAAGCGGATGGCAGGCCGAGGTGGTGGGCGACTTTGTTTTCGAGGGAGGCCACTTTGGCGAGGTCGCCGCCGAACAGATTGATTTGATCCAACTGGGTGCCGGTGGCGCCTTTGAGCCCGCGGACCGGGTAGCTGTGCAGCAGTTGCTCCAGACTGGTGAGGCTGCCGATCAATTCTTCGGCAAACATAGCGAGACGTTTGCCGAGGGTGGTGGGCTGGGCAGCGACGTTATGGGTGCGGGCGGTCAGGATGATGTCCTTGTTTTCCCGGGCGCGGTCCGTGAGGGCGTTCAAGGTGGCGACGCCTTTGACAAGGATGACGTGGAGGGACCGGAAGATCTGGAGTTGCTCGACATTCTCCGTGAGGTCACGGCTGGTCATGCCTTTGTGGATGTGTTCGTGGCCGGCCAGTTCGCAGAATTCGTCGATCCGCGCTTTGACATCGTGCCGGGTAGCCCGCTCGCGGCGCATGATGGCGGCGATGTCGATGCTGTCGCGGACGCGCTGGTAATCAGCGATGGCGTCAGCCGGGATGTCGAGGCCGAGTTCGCGTTGGGCTTTCATCACCGCGATCCATAGCTCGCGTTCAAGGCGGACTTTCCCTTCGGGGGACCAGATGCCGGTGATGGCGGGGGACGCGTAGCGTTCTGCGAGGACGTTGGGGATGAAACTCATCCCGCCAAATGGCCACGGATCAGGGGAGGTGCAAGCGGGCGGTGAAACAGGCGCCCGGGGACGCTTTGGTCACGGTTTGAGGGCTGCTCTGAGGCGGGCCATGAGACGGCCATTTACGGCATGGGCGGCGGGGAGATGGACCGTGACCTGCCCGGGTGCGGGGGCGTCGATGTCCACGGTCGGGTGGTCGCCATCCGGGTCGATATCGGTGGTTCCAATCACGAGGCTGTTGGGAAAGGCGGACGGATCGGCTGACCATTCCAGGCTCAGGGTGGTGGTGCCGGTTGAAGTCACGGCCCGGTTGAAGCTGAGGGTTAGGCCTGTGGTGTCGTCGACGGTGAACAGCGGCAGGGTGATGCCGGGGTCGCCGTTGAGGGGATTGCCTCCAAGGATCCATTCAAGCCCATTGAGAATGCCGTCCTGGTCAGCATCGTCGTTGAAACCGGCGGGAGCGGCCGGATCGCCCGAACTAAGATTGGTCAGGACCCAGGCGGCATAGGGAGGGGTGGCGGTTTGGGGCAGCAGCAGTTGGTTGATCAGATTGCCCATCACTTTCCGGCCGTCAGCATTGAGATCGTTGAGGTCCCCTTTGAGAGGGAGGTAGGCGCGGTTGGCGGCCAGCACCTGGCCGGTTCCGGTGTAGTCGCCCGCCGCCCAGAACACCAAGCCGTAGGGATTGGTGAGGCCATCGTTGAAGCGGCTGATGATCTGGCCGGTGCCGGGCGAACTGAGGCCGGATAGGACATCGGCCTGCAGGAAGGTGAAAAGGTCCGTCTGGGACGTGGTGCCGGCGAAGAGAGTATTGCTCAGCGCTGAATTCGAAACCCGGATCGACTCCTCGGGAACGCCGAGGGTCAGGGTGAAGAAATTGTCGCCGGAGAAGACTCCGGGTCGGCCATCAAGGGCCCGGGCGGTGACCGCGGCGTGGAACAGCACGGGCTTGGACAAGGCCGACCAGTCGGCGCCATTGGCTGCGTCCACCAGATTGCCGCTGGTGGTGGGGATGCTGACAATAATCAGGCCGAAGCTCTCCATGTAGGATTTCACGGAGATCCCGAACCCGCCATGAAGGCCGGAAAAGTCGGCCAACCGGTCAAGGTCGCCGCCAATAGCATCGTTGCCAGCCAGGCCGGTGGCCTTTTGGGTGAAGGTGTTATTGCCGAATTGACTGGTGGTGGTGAAGGTTTGGTAGAGCCCGCTGTTGGCGTTGGACACGTAGAGGATATCCACGGTCGGCTGCATGAACGAAACCGGGGTCGCGCCCACTTCCGGCGAGTTGGCGCTTTCCGCGGCTCCGACGGCGGAGACCACGTAATAATAAGGGGTGTCATTCACCACCGTGGTGTCGGCGTAGGTCCCGCCGGTGACGCTACCCGGCGTGCTGATGGTAACGTAGCCCCCGCCGGGCGTGGTGGATCGCTTCACATTGTAGCTGGTGGCTCCGGCGCTGGGCGTCCACGTCAGGTTGACCACGCCGATCTGTCCGTTGGCGGTGACCCCGGAAGGGGGCAGAAAAACCGTGGGGCCCGGGATGAGCAGTTGATCAATCAGGTTCCCGAGGACCAGTTTGCCGTCTCCGGTGAGCGTGGTGCTGGAGTTGGCCGCGTTGCGCAGTGCCATGAAGCCCCGTTTGGAGGCAAGGGTGAGCCCCGCGCCGTTAGTTAGTCCGGCATTCCAGAAGACGATGCCGTGATGGTTGGCTATGCCATCGGTCACGCTGGAGATCAATTCCCCTCCACCGTAGGTGGCGATGGCATTGACCGCCTCCGTGAGGGTTCCGTTGTAGAGATCGGTGGGGAAGGTGACTCCATTGAAGATCGCGGCACCCAACGGCGTATTGGAAATGACCACGGTATCATCGGGATTGCCGTAGGTGAAGTTGACGTTGTTGTCGCCGGAGAACATGCCGGGACGCCCGCCGAGGGCGCGGGCCACGAGGGAGGCATGGAACAGCACCGGCCTGGTCAGGGCAGCCCAGTCCGCCCCGTTCAAGCCGTCCACGAAGTTGCCGCTGGTGACGCCATTGCCGATGATGACAAGATCGAAACTTTCCAGATAGGACCGGACGCTGATGCCGGTGCCGCCGTGGGTTCCGGCCACGGGGAAGTCCGTGATACGGTCCAGATCGCCCCCCACCGTGCCCGGGTTGGTCAGACTGCTGGCGACATGGGTCCAGTTGTCAGGGCTGCCGAATTTGGCTTCAATCAAAGCCCTGTAGTCGTCGCTGTCGGCATTGGCGACGTGCAGGACATCGATGGCAGGGGCGGCGGTCAAACTCAGGGCGAAGGCAGCGCAGACGGCACCGGATTTCGGAAGGTATTTCATAAAGCAGGGCGGGACAGGGGACGGACTCATCAAGGATTACCCTGGAAGGAGCCCCCCCGGCTACCCCAAGGAAACGCGGGGTATTCTTTGTCAGGGAATCCAAACCCTTCCGCGTTGCGCCCGGCGGCGGCTCATGGGGCCGGCCGGGCCGGGGAGGCTTCCCGCAGCTTGTTCACGGCCTGGACGCGGCTCTGCACATGCAGCTTTTTATAGATCTCGTGCAGATACCAGCAGACCGTGCTCAGGGTGATGGCCAGTTTGTCGGCGATCTCCTTGTTGGCATACCCATTGGCCACCAGTTGCAGGATTTCCATTTCCCGCGGTGCGAGGCTGTCCGTGGCCGCGGGCGCGGGTTTCGGTTCGTGGAACGCCGCAATCACCTTCCGGGCGATTTCGCTGGTCATGGGGGCGCCGCCGCGGTGGGCCTCGGCGATGGCTTCGAGAATCTCCTGCGCGGTGGCCTGCTTCAGGAGATAACCTCCGGCCCCGGCACGCAGAGCTTTGAAGATATGGCCGGTATCATTATAAACCGTCAGGACCACCACGCTGAGCGCCGGGAGCAGGTTTTTCAAATGCGCCGTCACCTCTGCCCCCGAACTGTCCGGCAGGTTCAAATCCATCAGGACCACCTGCGGCAGATCCCGGGGAATCCCTGCCATCGCCTCTGCCCCGGTGGCGTATTCCGTGATGCAGGTGAATCCCTCGCGGGATTCGATCACTTGCCGCAGGCTTTGCCGGAAGCGGGTATCATCTTCAACGATGGCGATTTTGATCATGGTGATTTTCCGGGTTGGACAGGAATAACGAAGCTGACCGTGGTGCCCTGTCCGGCTTTGCTGGTGATTTCACAAAGCCCGCCGAGGCGGGTCATCCGGCCGCGCATTCCGGCCAAGCCGTGGTGGGCTCCGCTGCTTGCTGGCGGCCCCGTGCCCCGGCCATTGTCCGACACGCGGATCGTGAGGTGGCGGGTGGTAGCCGAGAGGCTGACCTGCACCTCGGTGGCCCCGGCGTGCCGGATAACATTGTTCAGGGACTCTTTGAAGGCGTGGAAAAACTCGTGCCTTTCCTCGGCGTTCAGGCTGCCGGAGGGCAGGGGTTCCACCACTTCCAGGCGGCAGCGGATGCCGGCATGGGCCAGCAGCTTCTGGGCATATGGAAAGAAATAATCCACGAGGGACTGGGAAGTGTCGTTGGCGGGATTGATGGCCCAGACAATCTCGTCCAGCGAGACCGCGAGGCCCCGGGCACGGCCCGAAATTTCCTGCATCCGCTCCTGATTGACCGCCGTCAGGCCCGGGCCCATGCCGGCGAGGTCGCCCAGCAGGCCGATTTCGGTGAGGCCCACGCCGAGATCGTCATGCAGATCCCGCGCGATGCGGGTTCGTTCATATTCCATGGCCCGCTGATGCTCCAGGTGCTGGACTTCCCGCCGGTGGCGGCGGCGCAGGAACCCCACCACCAGTCCACTGAAGATGCCGGAGGCCAGCAGCATTGCCCCCGCTTTGAACCAAAACGTCTCCCAGAAATATGCCCCGAAAATAACGGTGAGGGAGTCGCCGGTTTCATTCCATACTCCGTCATTGTTGCAGGCGATCACCCGGAAGCGGTAACGCCCCGGCGGCGGGTGGGCGTATTCGGCGACCCGGCGGGTGCCGGCATCCACCCAGCCGGCGTCCAGTCCCTCCAATTGATAGCGGAAACGCGAGCGTTCCGGAGCGGTGAAGCTCAAACCTGAAAATTCAAAGACCACCAATTGCCGTCCGGGCGGGAAACGGAGCGGTTCTTTTGGTTCCGGCCGGGCGCGCGGTGCCCTGTGCCCTGGCGTTCCGGCCGGGGCCAGCGCCAGTTCCGGATAGACCAGGGTGGATTGCCGGTCCGCCGTCACGGTTTCAATGAAGACCCGGGGAAGGACCGGATTGATCCGGGCATGATCCAGCCGCACTTCCCCCAGGCCGGTGAGCATGGAAAAAAACAACCGGTTTCCATCCGCCCGCACCGAGGACGGGGTGAAATCAAAGCTGGCCTGCAGGCCCGTCATGCCTTCGTTCCGGCCATAAACCACCGGCGTCACCCGCCCGGTTCTCCCCGCCGCCACGGCATCAAAATCATCCTCCCTCACTTCGAAAATCCCCTGATTCCCGGCAAACCAGACCAAGCCCTGGCCATCAGTCAGAATCTGGGAAATGTAGGCATTGGGAATTCCCTCCATCAGGCCAAAGGTATGAAATTGGCCGTTCCTCCATCGCCCGGCCCCGGTGCCGGAAAATCCCATCCACAGGTCCCCGTTGGCGGCCCCGTGCAGGCAGCGGATCGAACGCCGGTTGGTCATCGCCGTCAGATCAGTCAGGGTATCTCCCGCAATCCGCACCAGCAGACCATCCGAAGCTCCGGCCCACACTGCTCCCCCTGCATCTTCCGTCAGGGCGCGCACATAGCGGAATCCCGGCGGAAGCTCAAACCGGCGTAATTCCATCCCGCCGGCTTCGATGCAGAACAGATGGTTCCCGTCATCCGTCCCGACCCAGAGCTTTCCTCCCGTGGCTGGCAGCAGAGTCCTCACCGATTTCCCTCCCAAACGATCACTCAGGACAGACTTGGTGAACTGGCCATCCTTCCAACAATAAATCAACCCCCCGCGCGTGCCGATCCAGACGGTACCTGCGGCATCGGCCGCCACACAGTTGAAATAAAGGCTGGCTTCCGGATCAGGGGTCAACGTGGTCCACTGGTCCCCCGCGCGCCGCGCCAGCACTCCATCGAGTCCTGCCGCCCACAGGGCGCCCTGCGCATCCTGACAAACACTCCGGACCCCCTCGAAGGGCAATCCTGCTGCGGGATTGATCAGCGACGCCACGCGCAGATGGATCCGGTCCAGCCCTCCGCCCCGGGTCCCCACCCACAGGTTTCCCTCCAGATCCTCTGCCAGGCTAAGAATGTCAGGATGAGAAGTTTCCACCCGCGCCACCCTGGTTCCGTCAAACCGGAAGAGCCCCGCGGCCACGGTGCCGACCCACACTGTCCCGGCGTGATCTTCAAATAACACCGAAGGCTGCGCCCTCAGTCCGCCGGGGTCCCCTTCCGCCACCAACGCGCCACGGGCACGCCATGCACCCGATTCATCGAATTTACCCACCTGGGAGCCGGCGCAGACCCAGATTCCGCCTTCTCTGGCGGACGCGATCTGTATTCCGGCGGGGCCGAAGTCCCGCAACTCGTCAAACCGCCCGTCCCGGAAAACTCCGACCCTTCCATTTTTCACAAACCACAACCGGCCATCCCCTCCTGCAGCGAACCCGGCACTTCCCTCCGCTGGCAAGCCATCCGCCGTCCCAAACTCTGCCACCTGATTTTCCTGCCAGCGGATCACCCGGCCGCTGGCATAGCCAATCCACAGCGCACCCTCCCCGTCGACGGCCCCCGACCGCTGGGTTTCGTTGGGGAGGAGGCCCTCCGACGGCGTGATGACCCTCACCTGATTCCCTTCGATCCTGACCATCACCCCGCCTTCCTTGGCCAGCCAGAGACCAGCCTCCCGGTCGCGCCACAACAACCGCATGGTGCCCGCAAACAAAAATTCGTCTCCCGGCACCGTGACCGGGAGAAAGCGGGCCCCGTCAAACCGCACCATTCCGCCCTGGGTGGCCACCCACAGATAACCATCGGCGGCCTGGGCTACTCCGACCACCCGGTTTTCCGGCAAGCCATCCTCCGCCTGCCAGACCCGCGTGGAATACCAAGGATCCATAGGGGTTGGCACCGGCGGTTGCGCCTTTCCCGGAGTCAGCATCCACCCGGCTCCGAGCCCCCAGGTGATGACTGCCCGCGCCAGCCTTGACCAGCAAGGGAGGGCACCCAGCAGGAAGGAAACCGGGCGGAATTCTTTCATTTCCGTGGAGTCGTGCCATCAGGGGGCGCCCGCTGTCAATACCACAGGGCGCTCACCGGCGCCTTCGCAGCAGGCCTCCGAGCGCCAGCAAGCCGAGCAAGCCGGAGGCCGGTTCCGGCACCACCGCAACACTGCCATCCACTGTAATATCGTCGAACTCGATCGATGATCCGGTGCCGGTGGAGTAAACATAAATGCGGAAGGTGACCGGAGCCTCGAGGTTGTCAAATTCGGTGCCCAGGGTGACGCTGATATTGGAAAACCCTTCGGACCGCTGGGTGGCAATATTACTGGTGGCCAGCGTGTTTTGATAGTCATCAAGACTGCTGCGGAGATCATACCCCCGCCCGGCTGAACCGCCACCCCGTGCCGCCTTGAAGGAAAACTGATCGAGCGACATTTGAAAACCGCTGTCCAACGAAAGGGTGAACACGATGTATTCGCTGTCCGCCGGAGTGGCTCCTGCGGCACGTCCCCCTGTTGCATCGATGGTGGTGGTCTGCAGCACCACTCCCTGACCCGGATAGGTGGGGGCGGTGAACAGGATGGAGGTGAACAACAGGGCGGTCGCCGGCTGGCTGATGGGGGTGGCGGTCAGGTTGGCGGGTACGGCCGAAGGATCAAAGTTGGCCGCACCAACCGCAACACCGCCTTCGTAAGTCACCAGCGTCGCGGCCAGCGCCGCTGGGGGGGTGGCCATCGCGAACAGGGCGCCGGCAGTGCAGGATGAAAGGATCGATGTCAGGTAATGGGGGAAGTTCATAGCAGTGGATGCGGCGGCGGGGCGGGGGGGTGGGGGGCGGTCTTGCCCGGGCGGTTCCCCCCCCTCAGTTGTTCCATCCTACCCGGCGGCGCTGAAATGACTACCCTACAAAAACATAGGAGGTCGGATGGCGGTATTTTCTTGGCAACTGGCCAAAAACGATCTGCTGTCAGCTCTGGTCTCCAACTGCCGGAATCCTCCCACCCGCCTCCGCCTCCATCAGAAAACCCGGGCCCTGACACTCCGCCGCTCAAATCACGTCCCGGCATTCCCAGCGAACCATGAAACCTCACCCCATCGCTCTCAGCCTCATTTGGTTTACCTCCATGGCGCAGGGCGGTCAGCCGTTTGGCGACGCCATTCATCCCGGTGTCCCCCAACAGATTCCCGGTCCGGTGTTTTTCGCCTATTATGACGAGGGTGGGGAAGGGGTCGCTTATCACGACACCGGGAAAGCGAACCAAGGCAGCGGAAACCTCAATCCCGCCAACGGCACCTACCTCCATGAATTCCGCCGTCACGAGGGCGTGGATACTTCCTACACCAAACAAGTTCCCGATCTGGAGTCCGCCTCCAACAAAATCGTGCCTCCGCTCAGCCTGCTCTACGTCGGGTGGACCGAGGCGGGCGAATGGTTCAAGCTGACGGTCCAGGCCGCCGAGGCTGGACCCTATACCGCCGACCTCCTTTACACCGCCCACAACGACGCCGGGATTTCGTTTGCCATCAACGACAGTCCCGTCGCCGTGCCCTGCACCCTCACTTCCACCTTTGATGCGGCCGACCCGATTGCCTGGCGCCAGTGGCATCATTGGAACACGGCCCGCGATGCCGTGACCCTCACCCTGCCCAAAGGCATCAGCGTCATTAAAGTGAAGGTCGTTTCCGGTGGCAATATCAACCTCGCCACCCTGGCCTTCCGCCCTGCCGGCATGGAACGGAAAGGCCCCCTGATCACTGAATTGAAAACCGCTCTGCCCCCAGTCACCAAACCATGAACATATACCGCCTGATTGCCACTTTACTGGCCACCATTCCCTCAAGCCTGACCGCCGCTCCGGTCGGGATCTTCGAGGAAGCCACCGATGTCGGGAAGATCGAGCTGAAAGGCTCCTCGGAATATCTGCCTGATAAAAACCAGTATCGTATCACCGGCAGCGGCAAGAACATCTGGTTCGCGGAGGATGCCTTTCAGTTCCTCTCGAAAAAATTGTCAGGCGATCTGGTCTTCAGCATGGACACCGGCTGGGAGGCCGTGGGCAAGGAACCGCACCGCAAGGCCTGCGCCATGGTCCGTCAAAGCATGGACCCCGACTCTCCTTATGTCGACGTGGCGGTGCATGGCGACGGCTTGATTGAGATGCAATACCGCACTGCCAAAGGCGCGACGACCCTTGCGGCCCGCACTCCGGTGCAGGCCCCGGCGACCGTAAAACTGGAGCGGGATGGCGACGTCTTCACAGCATCGGTGTCCAAGGATGGGGGGCCATTCCAACCCATCGGCGCGGTTTCCCTGGCGATGCCGGATCCGGTCCATGTCGGCATTGGGGTCGGAGCGCACAACGCGGCCAACCTGGAAACGGCGCTGATTTCCAATGTGCAGCTCACCAACCGGCTTCCGGCGAACGGGGAAAAGAGGGCGCGGGAAACGACTCTGGAGACGCTCGACATCGCAACATCGGAACGTAAAATCGTTTACCGCGATCGCAGCCTGTTTGAGGCCCCCAACTGGTCCCCGGATGGCAAGCTGTTTTATTTCAACCGGGCCGGCAGCATCTGGACAATTCCTGTGGCCGGCGGGGAGCCTGCCAAACTGGATACCGGGGTGGCCGTCAAAAATAACAATGACCACGGCCTTTCCGCTGACGGAAAATGGCTGGCGATCAGTTCCGGCTCCGGAGAAAACGGGTCGCAGATTTACATCGTGCCGGCCACCGGCGGGGAAGCCCGCGAGATCACGCCCACCGGCCCTTCCTACTGGCACGGCTGGTCCCCGGATGGAAAAACCCTCACTTATTGTGCGAAGCGCCACGACAACTACGACGTCTACACCGTTCCCTCCGCCGGAGGCCCCGAAACCCGTCTCACCGATGCCGCCGGACTCGACGATGGCCCGGAATACAGCCCGGATGGGCAAACCATTTTCTTCCACTCGGAGCGCCACGGTCCTGCCAAACTCTGGCGCATGAAACCGGATGGCACCGGCCAGGAACAGATCACTTCCGACGAAGCCTACGCCGACTGGTTTCCTCATCCTTCCCCGGACGGAAAATGGATCGTGTTTGTATCTTTCGATCAAAGTGTGAAGGGCCATCCCTCCGATAAAAACGTGGTGCTCCGCCTCATGCCCGCAACCGGTGGCAAACCCAAGGTCATCGCCACCCTCTTCGGCGGGCAGGGCACCCTGAATGTCCCGTCCTGGTCGCCTGACAGCACCAAAATCGCCTTCGTCAGCTACCGTCACCTCCTTCCCTGAGCTTCCCATGTCCTTGCTCCCCACCCGCCGCTCTTTTCTCAAGCACGCCGCCCTGCTACCCATGGCGGCCGGTGCCGGCTTTCCGGTCACGACGGCCGCCCGGGCCGCTCTCGCTCCGGTTTCCCGCACGGGAGGCGCTTTGTTGAAGACCTCCCTGAACGCCTACTCGTTTCTGGAGCTGCTCAATGCCAACGCCAAGGACCCTGCCAAAGGAGTGGATTTGTTCCAAGTCTGCGACTTCTGCGCCAAACATGAATTTGAGGCGGTGGATCTCACCGGCTACTTTTTCCCCGGCTACCCGAAGGCCCCGGATGATGCCTATCTCTACAAGCTGAAGCGCCACGCCTTCAACCTCGGTCTGGAAATCAGCGGCACCGGCGTCCGCAACGACTTCACCACCGCCGACAAATCCGTCCGCGCCGAAGGGGTGCAGCGCCTCAAGACCTGGGTCGAAGTCGCCGCCAAACTCGGAGCCCCCGTGATCCGGGCCTTTGCTGATTCCCAGCCGCCTTTCAAAAACTGGCAGCAGGCCAGCGGCAATGCCCCGCGGGCGGAGGTCGAAGCCTGGCTGGCCGATGATCTGCGCGGGTGCGCGGAGCACGGCAAGAAATTTGGCGTCATCGTAGGCGTGCAAAACCATGGCGACTTCATCAACACCGGTGCGGAACACCTCAGCCTGCTGCACCGCGTCGACCACGAATGGTGCGCTGCGCTGGTGGACACCGGCAAATACCTGACGCCCGACCCCTACGCTGACATTGCCCAGGTGGCGCCGTATGCCGTGAACTGGCAGATCAAGGAAACCACCGGCAGTTCCACGGATTCCCCCCTCACGGACATGAAAAAGCTGGTCACCCTCATCCGCCAGTCCGGCTATCGCGGGTATGTGCCCATCGAGACCCTGTCGATGAAACGGAAGGGCTATGATTCGTTCGTCGAAATCCCAAAGATGCTGGCGGAGCTGCGTCAAGCCATTGCCGCCACGGCCTCTGTCACACCGCTCGTCCCAGTGAAATGAACTGTCCCGCCTGGTTGGGCTAATGGCTCCAGCCCGACCGCTAACTCCGTCAGCATCACTGAGGATTTCTTCGTAATTTTGGCGGCAAATTACACTTTTGTGACGACCGGATTCTCCGGTGGAATTGCGATGTCCGGGAAAAGATCTCAGGGCGGATCTCTCCTTGCCAAGAGAAGGGGTCCTCCTGATAAGGAGGAGGGGTGGAAGTGCGGTAGATTCTTGGAACAAGAACCTCCAGAATAGTTCATGAAACAGCGTAAACGATACACCAGTGCTTCGTATTTTTCGTGGCAAATTGAATTCACGAGAGCATGGGAACCTATCTGTTTTGATTGGAAGAAAGATGCAGGGAATGCTGCTGCGCCTTTGCAAGGAGGTGGGGGGCAGCTCCTTTTCGAGGGAGGTCGAGTGACTAAGATCGAAACGTGGAACAGTTTGACTCAAGTGTGGGACATTGTTCCGTTTAATTAAAATATGAATAAAAAGCCTAAATTAGAAGAGGGAAATTGAATTCTGGCTGCCCTTTTGAAAAGCTTCGCCCCCCCCCCCCGCATGGCCACTCGGCACCACCCCAATCTGATGAATTTCTTCAACGGCGAAGGGGAGGTTTTCTACGCCATCCGCGACTGACTTTGGAGCCGATCAGCCTGTTCGACTCATCCCCTTGGATTCCGCAGGCTATAAAGACCGCGCAAAGCCGGTCGGCCGAGTGGTTTGGAGCCGCGTTGCCGCTCCGTCCGGCTCCGGCCGGTCACGATCGACCGGTGTTCGGCAAACCAGCCATCAATAAAGGCCCGGCTCCCCAGGATCACCCCTTTGGTAAAGTGCTGCACCCGGCAGGTCAGGACTTCCGCCGCCAGCCGCCGCTCATTGGGCGTCGTCAGGCGTTCCCGGGTTTTCTCCGAGACCCCGCGGCGCACCACCGAGCCATCCTCACGGGTCCGGGCGGTCCCCTGTCCGCCAAGAATCGCCCGGTAAAACACTAGC
>CAIZWU010000114.1 GCA_903936775.1 uncultured bacterium
CCAGCGCTCCTTCGACTACATCCTCATCTAAGCCATGACTATCATCTTCAACACCGTCTCGAACAACCAGATCCTAAGTATCCACGCCAACCCGGGATCGCCCACCGCCATCCTCATCAACAAGGGAACCGGGAACATTTTCTTCCACCAAGCGATCAAGACCAAGTGGACCGTGAATGGGGTGGACACCTACTCCGGCCCGGGACCGACCTCCCTGGACGAAGGGGCGGTGCTGGCACCCGGGGCGTCCATCGTACTGTCCACGCTGGCCAACACCTACATCCACTCGGGGAGCGCCAACATCCTCAGTACGATTGACTGGACCCCACTGGCATGATCCCGACCCGCCCCACCATCAAGGACCGCCGCTTCCGCTGTCTCGAGCAGGCCCCATGGGCCGCGGAGTCGAAGGCGTATTTTGCCGCACTGGCCACCAATGGGGTCACGGCGACTCAGGCGCAGCGGGATGCGTATAACATCTTTATCGCCACCGGCAAGAGGGAGGGGTGGCTGAGCGGGATCCAGCGGATGTTCATCCCTGTCTGGGGAGTGGCCGCGGCCAACGCGGTGGATGCCATCCTGCCATCGAGGAGCGGCACATGGGTGGGGACGGTGACCCACACCGGCAAGGCGGCGACCGGCGACGGCACCACCGGCTACCTCGACATGGTGCTGAACACCACCACCAGCGGCATGGACGACGGCAGCTTCTGGCTGGCGATCCATCAGCTGGCCGGTGGCGTGGGGATGTCCCGCACGGAGCTCCCTATTGGCGGAGCCGGAGCAGGGGCCCAGGCCTCGGTGGGGATTTACAGCAGCATCCAAGCCGTGACCACTGGCAGCACTACCGCCCACACTCAGGCAGCAGCAACGACGGTGGGGCTCAGCCTTGGCTACCGGAGCGCCACGAATCGAGGGGCAGTCCAGTATAATGGGACGATCATAAGCAGTCACCAAGCCGCGCCTGCGGAGGTGGCTTATGCCGGGGCCATGTGGGGGTTGGCCATCCCCAATGGTGGGACGCCAGTTTTCCACAGCGACCGTCCCACCGCTCTGCTGGTCGCAGGGAATTCGACCATCACCCCAGCGCAGTCGGAGGCCATCGCCGTCCGCCTCCATACCCTCGTCACCAAACTCCGCGCATGACCGCCATCATCCTCACCCCATCGCAGGCCGAAGCATTACTGGCCAGCGTCCGCGCAGCGTATACCGCCCGGGACATGGCCCCCTACTGGCTGCCCTACCCGCTGCCGATTACCTCCGGCCCCCACGCTGGAATGCTGGCCGTGGACGTGGGCCCCGAGGCGTTGTCCATGGTCATGATCGGCGACCTGACGCTGGAGCAGCTGCCGGACTACCAAGCCATCATCGCCGGGCTGGGCAATCCTCCGGCCGTCGAGCTCACCGCCGCGGAAATTGAGCAGCCGGCACCTGTTGGACTCAGCCTCCCATAGCACGGGCTTGCGTCCACGGGTCATTGATCCGCGCATCGTTCGGCAGGAGGTGACCGTAGGTGGACTCGACCACGTTCGGGTGGTCACCCAGCCACTTGGCCACGTGGTACAGCGGAGTGCCCCGGCTTACGTGCAGGCTGGCAAAGGTGCGCCGGAGATCGTGGAAGGTGATGCCGGTGATGCCAAGCTGGGTCAGGTGCTTCTTGAACAGCAGCCGGAAGTCCGTGCGGTATTCCCATGACCTTTTGTTTTTGTTATCTGCCTTGTGCGGGCGGAACATGAAAGGCTTCCTGATGCCGTAGACCTTGAGGAAGTCGAGAAACTCAGCAGTCAGGGGGATGGTCCGGTTACACCTGTCCTTTACCAACCAGTCTGCCTCGTTCTGGATGTGCAGCAGCCCAGCGTCGAGGTCGAACCAGTGGGGACGGGCGGCGACAACCTCCCCCCGGCGCAGCCCGCAGTGCAGCGCACAGTAGAGGCAGAACTTCAGATCCTCATCTTCGCACGCATCCAGCACCCGCAAGGCATCGGCAGGGACAAGGAATGACTTCCTGACTGATGGGCGCACTTTCGGCGGGACGATCAGTGCGACCGGCGATGTCTTGACCTTGCCTGCGCCGATGGCCCACTTGTAGAAGAAAACGACAGCTTTCAGGTATGCCGTGGCCGAAACGGGTGCGGTCTCTTGGAGAGTCTTCGTCCACCACTTGTTGGCTGCTGTCACAGAGATGGACTCCAGCTTCCCGTCCCCTTGGAACTGGGTCAGGATTCTCCTGGTATTCTTGAGGTGGGAAGCACTCACTCCCCTGCGCTCCTGGTGGGCGAAGAACTCCTCCAGCAGGGAGCCGGACTGCTCTCCCAGATACCGCTCGGGGAAGAGTCGAACCTTCCGGGCTTCGACGATGGCTTCCGCCATGTCGGCTGTCTTGAGGCTGATGCGGATCCGGCCATACCCCGGCAGGGTAGCGGCCAGCCAGTAGGTGTCGCCACGGAGCCACAGTCCTTTGGCGGGGTCTTGCTTAACAGGTTTTGAAGGCATGTCACATTTGACCGGCAAAACGTGACAAAGTCCACCGCTATATCGGTGCATTATGCCCGATTATACGGGGCTGGAGCGAAGGAGCGGATGGCTTCCTAGTTCTGAAAGGAATTTGCTTTTTGCGGGTGGCGTCATTGGCGGAACGGGGAGAGCGGGGGTCTGGTGGAGCGGTCTGCCCTGGGCGCTGGCTGTGGCCGGCAGGGAGGAGCTGCGCCGCCACCGCGCCGAAGCCGCCGGGAAAGCAGTGCTGGATGGGGTGGACGCCTGCTGACGCCCGGGCAAAAGGCAGATAGAGCAGCACTCTACGGGATGACAGGAGACAACGGCGCAGCCGCAAAACGGCAGATGGCGCACATCATGTTTCTGGCCACAGAGACGGGCAGGCCAGCGTCGGAGATCAGTGAACACTACGAGGATTGGAAGGCGCTGTATGCCCGTGCCCACTTTGATGGGGGAACTGATGAGGGGAATTTTGGGGCCAAGGTGAAGGAGGTGGTCACCCAACGCCGGGACTTCCGTATCCCGACCGTGGGTCCTTAGCAAAGACGCATGAGGGATGCCCTGACCCCCAGGTCGATCTTCAGCGTCACCGGCACCGGCACCGCAAGCGCCGCAGGCCCCGCCCTTCAGGCCGCTGCGCTCAAATTCACCCAGCAGCGCTTCCCGCCGCGCCAACGGAGTCCGCACCCGCCCGCGGCCATCTGTCTTCAAAAGTGTGGAATCCAGGTTCATAGACGTCATAGACCATACCTATGACACTTACGCTGCCCCTTGACTAGAGGCGCCCGGCGTGACGCTTACGATTGACGGATACCGAGCGCAGGAGGTGACCGGCACCCTGACCGTGACCGAGCCGAAGCGGCGGGCGGTTGGCTGCAGCGCCCAGGTATGTCCACGGCGCGGCACCGCGCCCCGGAACCACAGACCCCCTCCACCGTTACGGCACACTCCCGGATCACGCCGGACTCAGGCGCATACCTGTCAGCTCAGGCACCGGGGGGGGGGCTTGGCGGCTTAGGGAAGCGAAGACTATCTATCTATCTCTCGCATGAATGAGCACCCGGTCTAAACGGCAGACGTTATCATGAGCGCATTGATATACAGATAATACAAAAGACAGAATCCACCGATCACACGAATTGAGGTTGGACAAGCTTTCCGGCATGCTGCGACTACTACCGCAATCAAGATCAAACCCAAAATGGTCCTTGCGGACCTTGAGGACCAAATTCCACCAAGGCTACCATTGTCAAAAAAAATCGCAAAAAGACTTAGAAATGCGGCTGCAATTCCCTTAAGCCCTCCGGCGAGAGCAGTGCTTAGAAAAAGCAATACATATAAACCGACCACTGCGCCGCAGAAGCGCAGGTAAAAAGTGTGCAGTCGCATACCTATTCTTGGCTTTCGAGGAAGTTGTCGCCAAACTGCTGCGAAGGAGCCATGTCAGACCAATAATGCCCATCCTTGTCGACTGCAGGGTCGTGATAGTCGTATGTCCCAGCTCCATCCTTCCCTTTTCTCACTAAATCACCGCTATCATCATAGCAGCATTGAAACCCTGCTCCAGGATTTCCCGGGTCGGGCTGACGGTAACAGTCATGGCCCTGGTGATATATGCACTCCCCAAGAGAATTATCATCTTTCCAAGCAGGATTGCCTTTAGGTTCCTTGGTAGGACACTTCCCCTTTTGCTTTCGATTACGTTGAGTATGCCAGTCGGGGGCGGGATCAATTTTCGGAATCGGCAATCCGAATCCAGGTATTGGCCCCCATCCAATACGTCCAAGCACATCCATTCGGTTCACGGGACCATTCCCTACCATGCCATAAAGATTAACCCCACCCTGTTCCCCAATCGGGTCTCTAGATAGCCACCGGCCATCCCGGGCGTCATAAAAGCGGTAACCATAATAGTTCAGCCCCGACTCCGGATCTGTAAACTTGGTGCTGAAGTGGAACGGCAGGGCATCGGCGTAAAGCCCGCCGGCGACGAGTCCGGGTGGGGTGCCCGTGTCGGGCACGGCAAGGCTGCTGACCCGGACTTCACGGCCGAACGCGTCATACTCCAGATTCGCGCTCACTTGGCCGATCATAGTGCCGATGTTGCCGTAACCCTGATTGACCGTCCCGGATTTCAACTGGATGAAATGCCGGACATTGCCCATGTGATCCATGATCGGCACTTGGATCTCCGCGTTTCCGGTGAGCACATATTGTCCGTAATAGGAATGATAAGTAGTGCTCATGTTCTGGGTCCCGCCGGTCTGGAGCCAAGCGAGGCCACCCACCCCGCCCGCCGCCTGCCATGAGGTCCGCGCATAAGGGAGACTGGCCACATCCGGCTTCCACAGGCACGACCACTTACGGGCCACATGGTTTCCGGTGGCAGGATCAAGTTGCGAGATCATGACGACATTCCAACGGTCGTAGAGATACCCCTCCATGGCCGTGCTGGCAACCGTGCTGCCGGTCAGCCGCGTGGTCTTTTTGCTGATCCTCCTGGAAAAGCCATCGTAGCGGAACTCCAGCCGGGTGGCCTGCCATGAACTTCCCGCCAGATAACTCCCGCTGCTGGTGGGTTGGATCCACTCCAGGGCTTCCATTTTGATGAGCCGGTTTTCGCCATCCCACGTGTAGCTCCACCGGCCATCCGCCAACAGATTGCCGTCAGCATCGTAGCTGGGGCTGAACGTCGGCGGGCCCACATGCTGTAACGCTCCCTGATCCGGAGTCAGTTCGGTGTCATTTTGGGTGACCTGCACCGGCTCGTAATTATCGTTCATCTGCCACGGCGTGGGCGTGTTGGCTACTTCCTTCCGGAAATACAGCCCCGTGCCCGCAGGCTGGTAATCCCCACTGGTCAGCGCCGTCGGGCCGTTGACCTTAATGGTGGCACTGCCATGGGCACGCTTCCCGGTCACATCAAACGTCTGAGGCCGCTCGATGCTGCCATATTGATTGAGCGCATTGGCCCCAAGGGCCCCGCCCGTCCCCGGTACATCCTTGAAGTAGTTTGTCGTCCGCAGTCCGGCCCCGAGCACGTTGGTGCCCCCCTCCTTCAGGGTTTTCCGGTTCCCGATTTCGTCACAGGTGCACACAGTTTAACCGGTAATTTTCTTTTATTCTCACGTATTTGTGCAGCAACTTGAATTCATGATATTGTTTACGTTATCGTTTTTCAACTCTTAAAGTATAGCCACGCTCACTCAATTTTATTATCAAGTTCAAAATTTCAATATTTTCATTTGTAGTCTTCACTAAAAGCACCCCCTCATTGGCATTATAATCTGCGGCCTTGGTTTCCACTCCTAATTTTAGCAATGTCTCTCGAACCGTTGATGGAGAGGTGATCTGAAGATTGGACGCGGTTTCTTTTTTAGAGGAATAGCAGCGATCGAAGGTTCCGGGTTTCCTATTTCAAATTCAGTAAAAACCAATAATCCATTTATTTCCTTGATTTGGAGACGTGCCTCTATTGCTATATAAGTCAACGCAACTGAAAGATTGGAATTCCTGAGAGATAGGTTGATCCTTTTATTTGATCCAGAGTTCGAAACTTTAAAGCCCTTTAAGTATTTTAATTTCCCAGATAAAAGCTTGAAAATATCATCAAGGACAACTGTTATTAGCTTATTTTCAGAGCTGTAGCTTTCAATTTTACATGACTCTATCTCTTTAAGAAAGGCTTCAC
>CAIZWU010000115.1 GCA_903936775.1 uncultured bacterium
AGTAAGGATGCTTGAGTCGATGAAACTGGCCCGCGTGGCGATGTAGTTCTTCTGCAGCGCGAGCATGCCGGCGAAGGTCTTCGGAGTGGCCGCCTGATAGAAGCGTCCATGCCCGGCCTTCGAGGGGTTGACGTAGCCCGAGGTGAGGATCGGGTTGTAGTCCCACATGGCGCGGTCGGCATCAACGTAGGACGGTTGGCCTGGGGTGTAGGCAAAACGGGCGACCTCATCGAGGACCATGCCCGTTTGCTCGGGATTGAGGAGGAGGTCGCGGAGTTCGCGCATACGGTTGCGGTGGTCGCGTGCGAGGTTGGGGATGGCAAGGATGTCGGCACTCCAGGCATCGGTCTCGCCGAAGCCGCCGTAGGTCGTGGTCCAGGTGAGGTCCAGATCCCAGTTCTTCATCTCCCATTTGGCGGTGGCGGGATTGTTGAAGAAGAAGAAATTCTTACCCCCGCCGATGTCGTAGTCGTGGATGAAGGTGGCGATGGCACGGAAGTTATAATAGTCGTCGAGGTTGACGTTGGTCCGCCACCAGGCTTCGGGTTGAGTGGCATCACCGGTGTAGGCGGAAAGGAAGGCGTTGAGGTCGGATTTGTTCTTAGGCTGGTCGGGGCCCTGGTTGTTGAGTTCTCCGGTGCCGCCCTCCATCTTGTAGAGGTTGCCGTCGGGGAGCTTGTGCTGGTCGAGAAATTGTCCGTCCATCTGTTCGACGGCGAGGTAGAGGCCCTGGAAGTCGGTATCGAACTGGTTCCCGGGAGCGCCGTTCTCGTTGGCACCCTCGATGATTCGGAAGTGGACGAAATGCGTGTTCGGGGCGGCATTGCCCGCGAGGTTGTGCAGGCGGAAGCCCGCTCCCTCGAAAAGGCCCTGTTCGCCGCGTTGTTGGAAGTCGCCCTGCTGGATGAGGGAGGAGAAATTGAGCTTGCTCCAACTGTGGGGGTATTCCTTCCCGAAGCTGTCCCGGGCTTCGAGGCGGTGGCCGCGGTTGAAGTCGAACTTCCACATGTTCTTGCCCATCGCGTAGCGCCAGACCCCACCGCGGGCGCGGAAGCGGATGTGGTCGTAGACGACACCGTCATAGACCAGGGTGCCCTGCCAGAGGTAGTCGCTGCCACCGTACTGGCCGGTGGAGGAATTGGGAATCGATTGTGCGCTGACGTGGTCGTTGCGAGTGGTGATGAGCTGATAGACGGGGACTTTCCGCTGGAGTGGGGGAAGGGTGTTGAAGTTGTAGGTAACGTCCGGGGAGGTGGGCGTGGCCTTGCCAGTGTAATCCGGAATGCCGTTGTAGACGAAATAGGCGAAGTTTGGCTGCGGATCGTCGGCGTAAGGGGCGGTGACGGAATGGGTCGCGCTGTCAGTGGCGGTGAGGCGGTAGCGGACGAGACGGCGGTGGGCCTGGACGCTCGCGGGGATGACGGTGGAGAAAATGTCGTCGCCTGCGAGGGCATCGCCGTTGGTGCCGTCGTCGCGCATGGGAAGCGTGGTCCAGCTCGTCTGGTAGCGGGGATCGGTGATTTTGATGTAATCGCCCGGCTCGACGATTTGATAATCGAGTGAAACCGAGCCGACCCCGCCCGGATCGGTGGCCTTGACGGTGATGGTGACGGCCTGCCCGGCGGAGGGCTGCTTGGGGGAGTGAGTCACCTGGCGGAGGGCGGGGGCTGCGTCGGAGGCGAAAGAAGCGTTCCGGGCTCCTGGCGTCGGGCCGTTCCCTCCGCCGGTAATCGGAGTGAGGTCAGCGTCGAAGAAGGCGTCGGAGCTGGCGGAGAGATTAGAATTGAGCAACTGGACGGCGATGACGTTGGTGCCGGCCACGAGGTGGCTGGAGACACCGGTGAGCGGGAAATCGACGAAGTTCGGATTCTCGATGGCTCCGCTCGCGGTTCCGGTATGGGCGATGTTCTCACTGCCGACGTTGAGGCTGGCCACATGGTTCCCGTTGATCCAGACGTTGATGCCGTCGTCGACAAGGCCGCGGAGGAGGAGGGAGGAAATGGAGCTCGGGTCGGTAACGGTGAAGGTCTTTCGGAAATAGACCGTGGAGTAGCCCCCGGACATGTCGGCCAGAGTGGTAGTGAGGAAATTTTCCCCGTAGCCGGTGGGGGTGGTGCCGGTGAGCCAGGTGGAATCATCAAAGGCCAACTGACGCCAGGCGCTCTGCGGCGAGGACGGTTCGGTGGTTCCCTTGAAGTATTTCCACGAGGAAGCGGCAGTGATGAGGGCGGTGGAGGGGGTCCCCGGGGTGGCACTGGAGGCGCGCCAGCTTCCGCCGAGAGTGTTGTCGAGGTCCGGATTGATGAGGTCAATCGAGGGATCGGGCGGGTCGCCGACTGTGGGCCAGGGGAACCCGAGCTTGTATTCCACTTCGTCGATGACGTTGCCAGCGGTGTTGCGGAGGGTGATCTTTTCGCTCGAGTTGCTCAGCTTGCCGGACCAGGGGCCGAGGGCACCGGAGTAGCCGAATTTTGCCTGAAGCGCGGCGGGATTCTGGGCGACGACGAGATAGGCACCGGACGAAAGGGTGGTGCCGTTGGCAAGGATGAAGTCGCCGATAGGGCTCTTCACACCGCTGGAGAAATACCAGCCGGAGAGATCGACGGTGGCTTGGGAGTTGTTGTAGAGTTCGATGAACTCGCTTTTGGAAGTCTTGTCACTCTCGTCGTAGTGGATTTCATTGATGACGATAGAGGGGGCGACGAAGGCGGGAGTCTGGAAGGAGAGGGAGGGGCTGGCCCAGATTTCGCCGGCTCCGTTGGTGGCGAGGGCTCGGAAGTAATAGGTCGAAAGCGGAGCGAGGTTGGCCACGGTGCGGGAGAAGGCGCCGGAGTTGGGGCCGAGCTGGACAAAGGTGGCCCAGTTGTCCTTGAGGCTGCCGCCATCTGAGGTGCCGAAGTAAAAGGTGACGGCGGGAGGGTCGCCGCCGGTGTCGGTGACGCGCCCGTTGAGCCGGGCCGAGACGCCGGTGATGATGGTGGCGGGATCGTTGGCGACGGCTGGGAGCGCAAGATCGGCGGTGGTGAAGGTCGCGGAAGCCTCAGCCCAACCGGTACCACCCGTATGGGTAGCGCTCGCTCGCACAAAGTAGGAGGTGGCGGGGGTGAGTCCTGAAATCGTGGTCACGCCGGAATTGCCAGCGCTGAGAATACCGAGGGGTGTGGAATGCTGCCAGCCGGCGGCATCCGTGCCGGCGTCGTTCGGGCCATAATAGAGCGTGACCGAGGGATTCTCGCCCCCGGTGGCGGTGACGAGGGCACCGATTTTGGCGGAAAAGGCTTCGATGCCTGTGGCGGCGATATTTTCCACGGACGGGGGAGCGAAGGCGGTGATAAAGCTGGCGCTCTGCGGTGCCCAGACCTCGCCCTGCGCGTTCACGGCAAAGGTACGGAAGAAGTGTGTGGTGCCGGAAGAGAGCGCTGAAATGTCACTCTGAAAATTTTGCGGGGTGGCGAGAGCGCCGAGATCGGTCACGTTTTGCCAGGCGGCGATCGAGGTGCCGCCGTCGGTGGGGCCCCAGTAGATTCGGACCGTTGGGGTGGTGGTGCCAGGGGCGACGAGGGTGCCGCGGATGCGGCAGGCGTTCGCGGTGATGTTCTGGGCGGGGAGGTTGTCCACGGTGGGCGCTCCGCTGGGGGTCGTCTCGACGATCTGGATACCGTGGAGGCCGAAGTTGTTGCTGCCGCGCAGCGTCTGGACGGTGAGGCTGGAGCCGCTGAGCCCCGAGTACCGGGCGTAGTTCGAGGGAGAGGCGGCGCTCTCGGTGGTGGCGGTGCCCTCGCTAAAGCCGCCAAAGGTACTGGTGGTCGTGAGATGCCAGATATCAGTGGCCGGGTTGTCGTTGATCCTCGTGCGCCCGGTGCGCCCGTCCCCGTCGGAACCCACATAGACGTAAACCTCGTACACGCCGAAGGGGATGCCGGAAAGGGTGACGGTGATCGTCGGGTTGGCGGCGCTGCTGTCGATGTAGCCGTCCATGAGCGGCTGGCTGGCAGCGTTATTTGCGGAGCGCCAGGTATTATTGGAACTCCAGGTGAGCGAGGCGCCCGAAGCGGCTCCGGACTCGTCCGTGAGCACGACCGGCAAGCCCTGGTTCGGGAGAGCGGCCATATTGTTCCAATTCGCTCTCGGCACGACGCCCGCGCTGAGTGCGGGCGCCATGTTGGTGCCGACGCCGCCGACATCACCGGTGAAGTTTACCCCGATGCCGGCGGCGCGGGCGGGAACGAGGTGAGCCCCCAGAATGAGGAGGAAGCCGAGGGCGCCGGGGATGAGAGGCAATCGTGCCGCAGTTCGGCGGAAGGACGGTAAGCGAGGCATGCGGGCGAAGGGCTGGGAGCAGGGGCAAAGATTTCAATAGGAGGACTTAAAGGATATATGAGGTAGTATGAGGGCAATCCTTGGATTTTCGAGCTAAAACCATAATAATAGAGGAGCGGGGTGACACGGAGTTGGGAGGGGCTTCCGCAGGAGTAAAACAGCCCCATGGCCGCTTTTATCTCGCTTGCATCTGTGCCGCCCGCGCACCAAACGATGCAGGACACCCACATTGATCGACGATCTGGCGGACCAACGGGTGGGTGGCTGATAGGGGCGCGTGGCTCCGGTGATGGTGATTTTATTTGGCCGCTAGAGGGAAGGGTGATCCGAAGCCGACGATGCGCGTGGGCGCACCTTCTTGAGGAACGTGGAAATCAACGACCCCGAACCCGGTCATTCGTTTTCCACGGTAGCCGCGGCCATCACTCGCTCCTATCATCACGGCATGGCCGTCTTTCTCTTTCCCGAGAAACATATGCACATGGGAGACATGTAGTTCCTTCGCCGCCAGCTCCCCATTGTGAGCCCAAAAAATTCGGGTGGATGTCGCCCGTGCCCTTTCTGCGGCCGGTTATTGACCGTGACTCGCAGGGAGTGGCTGCGGGTTTTCTCGGTCTGCCGCCCAGCGGCGGACCTGTTGGCATGATACTCTGGTGGTCGCGTCGGCTTCTCGGGTGTAGGCTATTCGTCATGAAGAGGATTTTTTTCCTACGTTGTTTCTGTGCCACCAGAGTCCTTCTTGCCGCGGCCTTTGCCTCCGGCGGTGGCAATGATTCCGATAAGGTCGGCATCGCGGCGGCCGGTGGGGAGGAATTGGGTTCGTGGGAGAAGCGGAGTAGTTTTCTTCACGGCCGTATTTTCCATTCCGCTGTTTGGGCTTATCCTGACATGATTGTGTGGGGAGGCGGCTCGGATTACCAATTCTTCAATGATGGCGGTCTCTATAATCCGGTGATTGATACCTGGAGAGAGGTGGCCTCCACGCACGGGCTTTCTGGCCGCTGGGCCCACGCCGCCGTCTGGACGGGAAGGGAAATGATCATCTGGGGCGGTCGCGGCAGCTTTTCAGCCAGCGATCACCAGAACGATGGAGCCCTGTACAATCCGTACACCAATACCTGGCGGTCGATGAGCCGGGAAAATGCGCCGCAGGGACGGTCGCAAATGGCTGCTGTCTGGACGGGGGTCGAGATGATTGTGTGGGGCGGTACAGGCGACGGTGGCCAATGTTTTAACGATGGGGCGCGATACAACCCAAAGACGAATGTCTGGACCCCGCTGCCGATGGAGCAGGCGCCGGAGGCGCGCCTTGAGCCCGCTGGCGTCTGGACCGGCGATGAGTTGGTCGTCTGGGGCGGGTTGATGGAAGGC
>CAIZWU010000116.1 GCA_903936775.1 uncultured bacterium
AAGTCATACATCCGCATGGGGTTCCTTCTCCAAGGGTAACCCTTGATTGGGTAAGTCATAGTCGCGCCGCAACGTCCATCGCGTCCGATTCCAAACTGGCAGCGAGCTATCATTCTGGCTTCTTCGCCGGGCCGAAAGTATTGGAGGGATTCGTTCACTGATTTCGAGGCAAAGCTGTTAATCCGGAAGGGCTGCGCCTACGGCAGCAGTTACGCCTGCGCAGCCTTCAACACCGCGTCGGGGTATTCCTGGGTCTGGAGGGTGGCGTTGGCGGGCACTCTGCCGCAGGGGTAGAATCATGGCCGTGAAGCATCGGCTGGATGAAGCGTAGCGCTACTTTGCCGGGAGGAGGGGCTCCGCCGCAATGTCTGCCGAGTCCGAAGAATCAAAGACACGAGTGCATCGACCGCGACTGCGAACAAGGCCACTTGAAGCCAGTAGCCCATATGAAGTTTGGCGTAGGAGAGGCCATCTAGCCATATCTTGTTTGAAGTAGGCTGCAACATCCCATCAACATCCTCAAACGTCCGGACCGTTGTCGAATAGGCGCGGTCATCTGGTCTGGAGAAGTGTGGCTCGGTGAGTGTCAGTAAAACCCCAATAAGCAAATAAAAGAGGTTCTCCCGGGAATCGCGTGGTATTTCGAGGCTGGAAAGGGCTGTAGGAAAATGCTGAACTGAAGGCATGAACGACAAAGAACTGCTGCGTCAGATGTTGGGCATCACGCCTCCCTGGATCATCAAGTCCGTGGAGCTTGATGTGGCCGCCAAACGGCTTGGGATCGAAGTGGAATGCACTCAGGAGCACTGGGCCGATGAGCAGGGGCGCAAGCTGCCGATTCATGGATATGAGGAAAGGAAGTGGCGGCACCTCGATGCTTTTCAATTCGAAACGGTGATCCACGGGCGGATTCCCCGGGTGCGTTATCCCAATGAGGATGAGAATGATACGGATGAGGAGGATGGTCCGCCGGGTGGGAGCAGCGGCGATGTGAAATCCAAAGGCCGCACCGCCCTGGTAGCCGTTCCCTGGGCGGAACGCTACAGCCGGTTCACCGTGCTTTTTGAACGCTTCGCCATCGAAGTGATGCAGGCCTGCAAGACCCTGACCGATGCCACGCGCCTGCTTGCCATCAGTTGGGATGAGGCCCAACGGATCATGGACCGGGCCGTGGCGCGGGGCCTCGCCCGGCGGCAGAGCGTGACCATGCCGCATTTGGGGATTGATGAAAAGAGCTTCGGCCGCGGTCATGACTATGCCACCGTGCTGCTGGATCTGAGCCGGGAATGCGTGCATGAGATCGGTCCGGAGCGCACCAAGGAAGCCACCATGGAACTGCTCAGGTGCGCCATCCCTGACAAGGAACAGCGGGAGGAGGTCAGCGCTGTGGCCATGGACATGAGCGCCGCCTTCGCCGCTGCCGTAAAGGAAGTGCTGCCCTCCGCCGCCATCGTGTATGACCGCTTCCATGTCTCCAAACTCCTCAACGCCGCGGTGGACCAGGTGCGGCGGGCGGAGCACAAACGGCAAACCGCGCAAGGCAACGATTCGCTGAAGGATAGCCGGTATCTCTGGCTGACCGATCCGGAGAATCTGAGCGATGAAAGGCGCACGGAATTTGAGAGCATCTTCCGGCGTAACGCCGTGGTGGGCCGGGCCTGGACCGATCGGGAAAACTTCGCGCGGTTCTGGGAATGCCGCACCGAAAGCGAAGGCCGCCAGTTCTTCGACCGCTGGGAAGCCGGCGTCTTCAAACGCAAAAAAATGGAGGCCATGAAACAGGTGGCCAAAACCCTGCGGCGTCATCTCGAAGGGCTGATCAACTACATTACCCATCCCTTGACCAATGCCCTTGCTGAAGGCCTCAACAGCCTGATCGCCGTTTTGAAAGGCGCGGCACGGGGCCTGAAGAACTTCGCCAACTTCCGCACCAGAGTCCTCTTTTACCTCGGCAAACTCGACCTCTACCCCGCATGATCACGCCACGGAAATCCCGGAAGAACCGACATATTTGAAATATACCGGTGGATTCAGATGAACCAAAGTCTCCAACGCGGCGAGGGACAAGGTGCCGCTGGTGTTTACCTTGGCCGCCCCGTGTGGCAAGGGGCCGGGGTCCGGTCTGGTTACTCCCCTATTGGCCTTGACCCCCTGACCCTTTCCAGGGATGAGGGACTCATGACATTTCCGATCTCTCCGGCCGCCGTTTTGGCCAGCGCATGGGCGTGGCCCGCCCTCACGCCCACCCAGTGGGCGATGGCAGCCCTTGCCGGACTCTGCTGTGGAATCGCCAAAGCCGGCCTCGCGGGCGTGGGGATGATGACGGTGCTGATCATGGCCGACATCTTCCCGGGCAAGTTGTCCAGTGGCGTGGTCCTGCCTCTCCTCATCTTTGCGGATGTCATGGCCGCCCTGCTGTATCGTCAGGAAATCCACTGGGGCCGCATCCGTGCCCTGATCTGGCCCATCCTCGTGGGTATCGTGGTCGGCTGGGGCATCCTTTGGCACTTGCCCGACGCCGCTTTCAAACCGCTGATTGGAGCCATGATCCTGCTCATGCTGGGCGTGCAGATTTTCCGGGGCCGGGCTCCACAACTGACCGGGCGCATGGCGGGTTCGCCGGCGTTCACCTGGGGGGCGGGATTGCTCACCGGGCTTTCCACCATGGTCGCCAACGCGGCCGGCCCCATTGCCACCATTTATTTGCTGATTCTCGGACTGCCCAAACGCGAATTCGTGGCCACCATGGCGTGGCTCTTCCTGTTCGTGAATCTGGTCAAAGTCCCTTTCAGCCTGCACCTCGGCCTGATCAGCGGCGGCTCCCTGACTTTGAATGTCCTGCTGGTCCCGACGGTTCTGGCCGGCCTCTTGCTGGGCCGTGCGGCGGTGCACCGCCTTCCCCAACGGCCGTTCCAGATCATCGTCCTCTCTCTCGCGGCCCTCGCGGCCCTCCGGTTGCTTTTCATCGCCTGATGCCCCGGACCCATCAGGCGCTCAAGCCGCTTCAGACCATCTCGAGGCCCCTCATGGTTCCGGTGGAACTGGCGAACTTGCCAGCCTCCACCCCCATGCGTTGCAGCATGGAGACAAAGAGGTTCGGCAGCGGATAGTTCCGTTCCTGATCAAAGGCGAGGTGCTGGCCGTGACGGAAGCCCCCCCCGGCAAACAGGGTAGGCAGATTGGTCGTCACGTGGGTGTTGGCGTTGCCCAGATTACTGCCGTAGAGCACCATGGTCCGGTCAAACAAGGTATCCCCGGCTTCCCCCACCGCTTTGAGCTGGGTGAACAGATCCGCCAGCAGCTTCATGTGCCACTGGTCAATCGACTTGAGCTGCCGGAGCTTCTCATCCGATTTCCCGTGGTGCGACAGACTATGATAGGCATCCGACATTTTTTCGCCGTTCACGTCGATCACCGGTGAATTCACGCTGTCCAGCATCAGAGTCACGCTACGGGTGGAGTCGGTCTCAAACGCCAGCCGCGCCATGTCATACATCAGCTTCACCTTCTGCATGTATTCGCGTGGATCCGCCGGGTCGGGGGGAGGAGCCGTGGTCACCGCTGGTTTCGGTTTGTCCTCCCACTCGCGCGACATCTGGAGCCGTTGCTCCAAATCCCTGACACTCGTGAAATACTGGTCGAGCCGTTCCCGGTCCTTCGGCCCGATATTCCGTTCCAGATCCTTCGCCTGCCCGGCCACCGAATCCAGAATGCTCTGCCCCAGTTCCAGCTTCCGCACCTGGGCAGCGACTTCCCCGGGCGAGCCTTGAATGAACAACCGTTTGAACACATCCGAGGCTTTTTCCTCACAGGGAATCAGCACGCCGGAACCGGTCCAGGACAGACTGCGCCGCCCCCGCGACACATTCACCCCCAGCGTCAGGGAAGGAAACCGCGTGAGGTGCCCGATCCGTTCCGCGAGGTATTGATCGAGGGAAATCGTGTTGCGGAATCCTCCGCTGCCGGGATGCGGGGCGGCCGTCAGAAAACAGTTGTCCGCCGGGTGGCCTCCGTCCACGTCAGGATGCGAAACTCCGCTGAAAACTGTGAACCCCTCCCGGTGCTCCTTCAGCATTTCCAGATAGGGCGACAGTTGATAGTCCCGGCCAGCTCCGGTGGGGAAAAACTGATCGGGCAGCAGGCCGAGGTTGTTGCAGACCGCCAGCATCCGCCGCGGGGCAGCCGCCGGGGCAGCGGCCTTGGCAAAAGCGGGCATCATCGCCTCCAGCAGCGGCAGTCCGAGGGCAATGCCCGTCCCCCGCAGGAAACGGCGGCGGGAAAGATGACGTTGAAGGGAAATATAGGGCGCAGCCATGACAGTGGAATAAAGGAAACTTACTTGTTCAGGAAGAGCGGACTCTGCACGAGCGCATGGATCAAACTGCGCACCCCATATTCACTGTTACGGGCCTGCTCAAGGATCGCTTCCAGGGAAGGACGGTCCGAAAACCGCACCGGTGCCCCGGTGGCATAGATCGTCAACTGTCTGGCGAGGTTCCGGGCGATCTTTGCCTCATCCTGCCGCAGCAGTTTTTTGAAGCTCTTGATGTCCTGGAAGGTCCGGCCATCCTGCAAGGTTCCGGCCGGATCGACCGGCTGGCCGGGCCGGAACGCAAATGGTTGGCCATTTTTACCGAAGCCCAAAACCTTTTCTCCCTCCCCCAGCGCCCGGTAGTGATTGCGCCAGCCTCCCATTACATCAAAACTCTCCAGGGCAAATCCCGGAGGATCCATCTTGTCATGGCAGGACGCGCAGGACTCCTGCGACCGGTGTTTCTCCAACTGCTGACGGACCGTGGTGGCCCCCCGGATATCCGGCTCCACCGCCGGTGTGCCCGGCGGCGGCGGCCGCACCACATCGCCCAGCAGGCGTTCGGTGATCCAGGCTCCCCTCAGCACGGGAGAAGTGGTAGTGCCATTGGCCGTCACCTTCAGCACAATCGCCTGGGTCATCAAGCCGCCGCGTGGATTGTCCGGCGGCACGGGGACCCGGCGGAACCCCGAGCCGGTCACCCCGGCAATCTGATAGAGATCCGCCAGCCGCTCATTGATCATGACGAAGTCCGATTCCACCAGATTCCGGGCCGGCAGATTATGTTTCATAAGTTCCGTGAAAAACAGCTGCGATTCGCGCTGGGCCGATTCCCCCACGTAATCGTCCAGATAATAGTCAGGATACAAGCCACTGTCCGGGCTGGTCACCGTCACCTTCCGCAGGTCCAGCCAGTAGTCGAGGAAGGCCTCCACGAAGCGTTCCGCCCCGGGTGAGTCCAGCAACCGCCCGGTCTGCGCCCGCAGCACGTCCGGGTCGCGCAGCTTTCCCTGACCGGCCAACTCCCGCAGGGGCGCATCGGGAACCGAATTGATCAGGAAGGAAGCCAGCCGGTCCGCCAGATCCCAATCAGTCAGGGCACCCGGCGTTTCATGCCAGTAAAGAAATTCCGGCGAGCACAATACCGCAGTGTATCCGGCCAGCATCGCCTCGGTAAAACTACTGCCGGTCTCCCTCGCGTGCCGGATCACCGGCAGGAAACGCGGCCCCTGCCCGGCTCCGTCAGCGTGGCGATAGATTTTGGTCAGAAATCGTTCCAGCAACCTCGCCGCGTCTTCCTCAGGCTCGGCGGAAACCACCTCCACCGGAAGGTCCGGCCGGGTGGAGGCCTGCAGCGGAAGATCCCCAAACAACAAACGGTGTCCCGCCGTGGGCCACTGATCATAGAGCGGCCCCTCGACCTCCAGCCAACGGAAGCTCACCCCGGGCTGCCCCTCTGTTGTGGCCAAGGGGTTCTGCCAATTGGGCGGCCGGGAGCGGAACAGGCGCACCGCGTCCGGCCGGATCATCTCGCCTTCCTGCAGCCACACTTCCATGTCATGGGCCCCCGGCTCCACCTCTGCGTCGAAATTCCCCAGCCGGCGCAGCAGCCCCGGCGGCATCACGCCATAAACCGTGACCGGTTCCGACCGGCGTCCTTTGGAGACGTTATCCAGATCCGGCACCCACCAGCGTTTCTCCTTCCCTGGCCCTACCCACACCGCATGGGCATGAATCCGGACCCGGTAGCGGCCCGACACCGGTGCCTTGAATTTCCCCCACTGCGGCTGGAGCGGTTCGTAGCTGCTGGCCACCACCCCCACCCCTTCCATTTCCCGCACTTCCGGGTTTCCAGGCCCGGCCGTCATCGGTTCCTTGCCGGCCCTCACTTCCGGCTGCGGGGCAAATCCCAGCACGGGAAAGGTCGCCCGCTCCGGGCTGCGGTTGAATTCCCCAAACTTCATGGGCCCTGTCCAGCTTTTGTCATCCCTCGAGTAATAACGGATCGTCTCCGTGGCTGGCCGGGCGACCCCAGTCGCCATCACCTCCCTCAGCACGGCATCCGCCGTTTGCAGATACCGGGACATCTGGACGTGTGAAACATCCAGCGATTCCCCGATCCGGTTGAAGCGGAACGATTCCCCATCCTCAGGCAAACGGTCGCGAACCTGCAACCATGGGGCCGCAAACAAATCGCGCAGCGCATTTTCGTATTCATACCGGTTCATCCGACGTTCGGTCGTCCGCCCATCCCGGGCTGTCACCGCCTGCTCAGCCGTCGTCAGCGATTTTGTCAGCGACTCCAAAAACGCCTGCCGGTCGCCCGCCTCCGGCTGGGGTTTGTTTTTCGGCGGCATCTCTCCCGCCGCCACCCGGTCGTGGATTCTCACCCACCATTCGAACGTGCGTCCGTCGGAAAGGCCGGCTCCCAGCCCTTCCAAATCCAATCCCCCCTTTTTGGTTTCGGCATCGTGGCAATCCAGGCAGCTGTTCTTGAAAAAAACCTGCAGCGCGGTCAACTCCGGACGGGCCGCAGTCTCTTCCGCGTGGCCCCACCCGCCCAGCAGGAGTCCAGCCAGCACGATCCAATGAGCAGAATTAAGCATGTCTTTAAAAGTGGGGTGATGCGTCCGCGTCCACGGGAGGTTCTGCTCCCTGTTACGCAGCCAGGAGGCCCGGGTTTGCTCCCGCATTTGCCATTTTGTCATGAGTGAACCCCGGCTCTGGAACGCCGGAAAAGGCTCACCCGAAAAAATCGCTAGGAAAGCAGCGCCTTGACCACTTTGCCATGGACGTCCGTGAGGCGGAATTGACGGCCTTGGAACCGGTAGGTGAGCCGCTCATGATTGATCCCCAACTGATGCAGCAGCGTGGCATGCAGATCGTGGACGTGGACCGGGTCCTGCACTATATTGAAACCGAAGTCGTCCGTCTGGCCATGGCTGGTGCCGGGCTTGATGCCGCCACCCGCCATCCAGAGGGAGAAACAGCGCCCGTGGTGGTCACGGCCGTATTTCTCACGGTTGGCGCCGCCCTGGGCGTAACAGGTCCGGCCGAATTCGCCCCCGAAGATGACCAGGGTGTCGTCGAGCAGGCCACGCCTTTTCAAGTCGGTGACCAGCGCCGCGGCAGGCTGATCGACATCACCACAAAGGACCGGCAACCGGTCGGTCAATCCGCCGTGCACATCCCATCCGCGATGATACAGCTGGATGAAACCGACCCCTCGCTCCGCCATGCGGCGGGCCAGCAGACAGTGCCGGGCGAATGATCCGGGCTGCCTGGCGGCCTCGCCATAGAGGTCCCAGGTTTCCTGAGGCTCCTTGCTCAGATCTGCCAGATCAGGCACTGAGGCCTGCATGCGGAAGGCCATTTCATATTGGGCAATGCGGGCTTCCACTTCAGGGTCTCCACTGGCTTCGTGCTGGATACCATTCAGTTCCGCCAGGCCATCGAGCATGAGACGCCGGCGTTCCCGCGAGATACCGGGGGCATCATTCAGATAAAGCACCGGATCGCTGGTGCCGCGCAACTGCACCCCCTGATGGCGGCTAGGCAAAAAACCACTGCCCCATAACCGTGAAAGCAGGCCCTGATCAGGCGGCCCTTTGCTGGGCACCGAACACATCACCATGTAGGAAGGCAGATTTTCGTTCACGCTGCCCAAGCCATAGTCGAGCCATGCTCCGATGCTGGGACGACCGGGTTGCTGACTGCCGGTTTGCAGCAGCGTGATCGCCGGATCGTGGTTGATGGCATCGGTATGCATCGACCGCACCACACACAACTCATCGGCGATTTTCTGCGTATGGGGCAGCAGGTCGCTGAGCCACTGGCCACTTTGTCCGCAACGCTGGAAGAGATATTTACTCGGCTGCAACGCCAGCTTGCCCTGGGCACTCACCATTCCGGTGATGCGTTGGTTACCCCGCACGGATGCCGGCAATTCCTCATCAAAACGCTCACTCAACAGCGGCTTGGGATCGAACAACTCCAGGTGAGGCGGGCCGCCTGACTGGAATAGATAGATGACCCTTTTGGCCTTCGGCGCGAAGTGCGGCAGCCCCGGCAGGCCACCCGCCGCCAATGCTCCGGAACTGCCCATGAGTTGTGACAGGGCGGCAGCCCCGAGACCGAGACCGGTACGGCTCAGGAAATCCCGGCGGGTCCCCCAGTTTTGATAGCGATGGCAGTCCATGAGTCAGTTTTTGGTAATGGTTTCGTCCAGATTAAGCAGATTGCTGGCGAGGGCGGTCCACGCGGCAGTTTCTCCCGCCTGGCCAGCCGCGGCACTCACGCCACCGCTCTTCAGCATGGCTTCGGCTCCGGCAGGATCGGCCTGATAGGAAGCGCGCAGCCCGCCCAGTATTTTTGTCAGCACTTCGACCTCCCGTGAGGTCGGAACGCGTCCAATCGTCAGCCGGAACCCCCACGCCAACCGGGCCCCGTCGGTGCTGCCGCCCTCCGCCAGAAGCCGGAGGCCCAGGTGCCCGGCTGCACGCATCAGCGCCGGTTCATTCATCAGGGTCAAGGCCTGGAGCGGGGTGTTGGTACGGGAACGCCGGACACACCCAAATTCGCGGTCCGGCGTGTCAAACACATTCATCACCGGGTGCGGCACCGTCCGCTTCCAGAAGGTATACAGACTGCGCCGGTAGAGGTCATCGCCGGTGCTGGTCAGCCACTTCGTTCCCGGATAATCCGCATCCACCACCACGCCTTTGTATAAATCCTCCGGCTGATCCGGAAAAACGCTGGGACCACCCAGTCGCTCGCGCAGCAGTCCACTGACCGCGAGCGCATGATCGCGGATCATCTCCGCCGGGAGGCGGAAACGCGGCCCCCGGCCGAGCAGCCGGTTCTCCGGATCGCGGGCCAGCAGGTCTGGAGCCATTTTGGAATCCTGACGGTAAGTGGCCGAAAGCACCACAGACCTCATCAGGTTCTTCACGTTCCAGCCTCCATCGATAAAGTCCCGCGCCAGCCAATCCAATAACTCCGGATGAGCCGGATATTCCGACTGGAAACCAAAGTCCTCTGCCGTCTTGACCAGACCAATCCCGAATATCTGCTGCCAAAAACGGTTCACCACCACCCGGGCGGTCAGGGGGTGGCCGGGCTGGGTCAGCCATTGGGCCAGTCCCAGCCGGTTCCGGGGAGCACCGGCCGGCCAGGCGCCCAGCAAGCTTTCAGGGACTCCCGGGGTGACGGGTTCGCCAAGGGCATCATAACTGCCCCTTAACAACACATGGGTCGGCCGGGCCCTCGCCATGTCTGCCATCACCATCACACTGGGGAAACTCCGCTTCAGCTCCAGCCGCCTGGCCTGCGCGAACCGCAGCGCCAGCACCGCTTCACGGGTGCTGTCCTGATGACGCAGCAAGACCGACTGTACCCGTTCCAGCTGGACCAGCGCCTCCGCCATGCCCCCGGGGGCGCCGGCCAACCCAACCAACTGCCGGTCCGCCATCCGTGCGAGATCGTCCGCCGGCAACACCGCCGGCCAAACCTGGAAGCCCGCCAGATCCCCCTCAAAAGCCTCCGGCTCCGGGCCTTCCTTCCGGCCGACCGAGAGGGCCCGGGGACCGACCGGACCGGACAAGCCATCGTGATGCACTACAACATCACTTTCCACCCCATCCACATACAGCCTCAGTCCGGCAGCGGTGCCAGTGCCATGATTGACCACCGCAATCTGATGCCAGCGATCCGTGCCCAGCTGCGTGGCCGCTTCCAATTGGATCGCATAAGCCGGCCATTTCTGCGCCATCCTGACCTCCACCGCACCAGCGGCATTGATCCGGATTTCGAATCCATTCCCGTGCGACGACGAAGACACGGGAATCTGCCACGCCATATTGGACAGCAGGACCCCTGCCCCGCCCCGCCAGCGGAGTGATGTCTGCCAGGTCCAGGCCTTGTGACTGGCGGCCTCAAATTGCGACGGAGCCACGGTCCAGGCCGCTGCCGGGAAGGCAAATACCGGTCCCAATACCGGATGGTCGGTGACCCGCTGCTCCAGCCCTGCCGAGTCCTCCGGTTTGGCCCCATTGATCAATTTGCCGTCCTTCCGCTCCACCCGGAATCCTGCGCCTGCCGGGTCCGGCAGAACGGCTACTGCCCTGCCCAGAACAGCCAACACCTCCCCCAACGGTTGCCCCGCCGCGGGTGCCTGCGGCAAAGCTTGAACCGCCTGGGCAATTTGTTGATCCAGCAGGGCCAGTTCGGCCTGCTGGGCTCCAGTCGGGGCTGGAAGCAACGGCGAGGCATTGGCCAGACGCCCGTCTTCCCCCCATTCCGGCACCTGATTGAAAAAGGCATACAGTTGATAGTAATCCTTGGCCGTCACCGGATCATACTTGTGGTCGTGACAGCGGCTGCACTCCATGGTCAGGCCCAACCAGGTCATGCCAAGCGTGCGCACGCGGTCCGCCACATACTCCACCCGGTATTCCTCATCAATGATTCCCCCTTCGGAATTGATCACATGATTCCGGCCGAATCCGGTGGCAATGCGGTCTTCCAGGGTAGGCTCCGGCAGCAGATCCCCGGCAAGTTGCCGGGTGATGAATTCGCGGTAAGGAAGATTGTGATTGAAGGCATCAATCACCCAGTCCCGCCAGCGCCACATCGACCTCATGGAGTCGTTATTGAAGCCATGGGTGTCGGCATAACGCGCCGCGTCCAGCCACTCGGCCGTCATCCGTTCGCCATAGCGCGGGGAGGCCAACAAACGCTCCACGGCATCGCGGTAAGCCGACTCCCCGCGTGCTGACACCTCACTGGCAAAGGCCGCGATTTCTGTTGGCCCGGGCGCCAATCCGGTCAGGTCGAACGAGGTCCGGCGCAGCCAGGCTTCCGGTCGGGCCTCTGGCGATGGAGCCAGACCGTCACGCTCCAGCCGCGACCGGATCCAGGCATCCCACGGCTGCCGGTCCCACGCGGCGGCGGGCGGCAGGGTAGCCCGCACCGGCGGCACAAAAGCCCAGTGTTTTTCGTAGGCGGCCCCCTCCGTGATCCATTGCCGGACCAGGGCAATCTGCTCCGGCGTCACCTTCCGGTTCGATTCCGGTGGAGGCATTTGTTCGTCAGGATCATGCGAGGCCATGCGTTGCAGCAAGGCACTGCTTTCGGGTTTCCCGGGCACCAGGGCCGGCCCGTCCTCCAGAACTGCGGTAGCCCCCTCGAAGGTATCGAGCCGCAAATCCGCCTTCCGCCGCGCCGCGTCCTGACCATGGCAATGAAAGCAGTTTTCGGAAAGAATCGGCCGGATGTCCCGATTAAAGCGCAAGGGGCTCCCGGCCGGGCAGATGGCCGCACCCGCCAGCCACAAGGCCCCCATGATTGGAAAGAATCTCATGTTCCCATCCTGGGCCGAAAGCCAGTCGTCATTATTGTAGCACCGTGCGAAATATTGGTATAATTGGCGCATGGCGATGCTGCCCCAATTTAATCCCGGACCCATTCGCCGCGCCTTCCAACAGACGCTCCCCCTGCTGGACCTGCTCCCGGATGTTTTCGTCTTCGCCAAGGACCGGCACCACCGCTTTGTCCTCGCCAATGCCGCGGAATGGGCCATGCACGGTTGCTCATCGGAAGCAGGAATGCTGGGCAGAACCGATCATGATTTCCATCCCCCGGCTCTGGCCCGGCAATATGTGGCCGAAGACCGGCAGGTGATGGATTCCGGCCAGCCCATCCTCCATCAGGTCTGGCTGGTGCCCGATGCCTCCGGCTCCCCTTTTTGGTATGTGTGCAGCAAACTCCCCCTCCTCGACCCCGAGGGCGAACTACTCGGCATTGCCGGAGTGATGCGCCCCTATGAGCGGGCTGGCACCGCCCCGGAGGAATACCGCCGGCTGCTGCCCGCGGTCGATTTTGCCCGCCGCCACTACGGAGAACCGCTGGGGGTGCCGGAACTGGCCCGGCAGGCCGGACTCTCGTCCAGTCAGTTCCAGCGCGAGTTCCGCCGCGTCTTCGGCCGGTCCCCCGCGGCCTACCTGCTCGAAGTCAGGATCCAGGCCGCCCGCCATCTCCTGGAACATTCCAGCCAGGCCCTCAGTGGGATCGCGCTCGACTGTGGTTTCCATGACCAAAGCCATTTCACCAAACGCTTCAAGGCTGCCACCGGCCTGCTGCCCCGCGCCTACCGCCTGCGGTTCTCAGCCAAAGCCCGGACTCAAGTGCCTTGGACCGCCCGGAAGTGATTGAATCAGGGGTTCGGTAAAACCGGCAGCGCAGGCGGGGCGGTGGCGGGGCGTGTGAAAGCTTCGCCAAAAGGGGTACGCCCTTCCATAAACCCACCCTGCGACAGGAAGAATTTTCCATTCTCCACCCCCATGAAGCGATCCAACCGATCCGCCTTGCCGGTGGCATCATGACTGAACGTGGCGGTGGTCAGCTCGCTCCAGTGGCCGATCTCATCCGCGATCCACTGGGGGCCAAAGAGCGCTTTGCGCTGCAGGTGGCCATTGCTGCCGCCGAAATTCTCACTGAACGAATACAGTCCCCTGAGATATTTCCCATCCTTGGGGGCACGGAAGCTGGCGATGAGCATCCACGCTTTTTTCTCCGGGTGGAACCAGTAACCGCTATACACGGTATGGGTTCCCTCCGGCTGGACGGCCACGATGAATTTCTGGGCTTCGCCGGTCTTCCAGGGATACACCAGATGGGAGTGCCCTCCCGTGCCTTCATTGCCAAAAACGGACGCATGGACCCCTTCCCCTTTTGCAATGAGCTGGGTCTGGTCATCCTCCGCCACTTTGCTCCGGTCCTTGGCATCGCCGCCATTGCCTGCATCCCAGATCGAAAAAATCAGGCGGCGCTCGGTGGCGGAATTGACCTGCATGCCGAAGTAGCCCCGGGAGAAACCGCAGGCCATGTAATACGTATAAAGCGGATCCGCCACGGCAGTAACTTCGTTGTAAAACAGGGCCACCTTGGTCTCCTTCGGAACCGGATAGGCAAGATGCACCGAAGCCGCGTTGCGCCGTTCCTTCAGGTTGAAATGGGCGTCCCGGGCCGCCTCCCCGTCCAGATGCAGCGTTTCGATTTGCCCTGCATCGGCCGTTCCATTCAGACTGGAGAGTTCGAGGCGCACATACCCCGGACTGGCAATAGGGTAGCGGCCAAAATCCGCCCGCCCCGCCGTGACCTCGGCTTCGTGTTTCTGATCCCCGATTTTGAGCTGCAGCCGGGATTTGCCCCCCGGCGGAAGCTTCACCGACAAGGCCACCGTCAATTCGCCGGCGGCTTTGAGCTCACCGAACCAAACCACCTGCTGCGCCGCATCGTTCCAGCCGGTGATCCCCTGCTTTTCGGAAACCTGCGCCCCTTCCGGATCGGGGTCAATGTAGGCGGTGAAGGCAGGAACCTGAAGACCGGCCAAGGTGAAGGAGCCGGTCAAACCGAGCACGCCAAAAGTGAGGAGGAGCAGACGGAACATAACGTGGTGAAGGACGGGGGAAGAGGCACGCGGAATCACGGATCTCCCTGGGGCAGAGTCTGGATTCCATGAAACCGGCCCGCAAGACCCCGTTCCTTGTTTCCCGCGCAAAAGCCTGCCGGTATTGATCAAATAACCCCACTGGCGCCATCCGTCCGGCAAATTTCAGCCCCGGAGAAGTCAGTCCGCTTCCGGCCAGGCTCCTGCCGCGGCCGCCGCCAGATTTTCTTCCAGGTGGCTGGGCGTGATCGTCCCCGCGATCACCACCGGATGCCCCGGCAGGCCCAGCGCCGACCGCAGCCGGTAATCCAAGGCCTTCATCCCCGCCGGCACGGCCCCACCTGCCGACAAATCGCCTGAGGCCAGCACCTTCTTCAACAGGATGCCTTTCCCCGCCGCAGCGGCGGCTTCGACCACCGGCTGTTGCTCATGAAAACCGGTGTTCCAAGCCACCATAACCAGATCGCACAGCGGCACTGCCGCGAGGCCACCGGCGAGACTCATGGTGGAGATGCCCACCGCCCGGATCAGCCCGGCGGCCTTCATGGAATGCAGCACTTCCAGCGCGGCGGTATCCCGGATCACGCTCACGTCCTCTCTCGGACAATGCAGCAGCACTGCCTCCAACCGGTCCGTCTGCAGCCGGCGCAGGCTTTCCTCCACGCTGCGGCGGGTGTGGGCCGCACTGAAATCCCACGAGGATTGCCCGCCTTCAAAGATTTCCCCGGTCTTGGAGAACAACAAAAACTGGTCCCGCCGTCCTGCCAGCAGCCTGCCCAGCCGCTCCTCGGCGATCCCATAAGCGGGAGCCACATCCAGCAGATTGACTCCCGCGGCTTCCGCGGCATCCAGCAACCGCAGGCAGGTGGCATCGTCAGGCAACGCAAAAGGCGCATGTTTCAATCCCTCGTTGCGTCCCCACTTCACGGTGCCCAGCCCGAGCGCGGCCGTCTGCAGCCCGGTGCTTCCGAGGAAATGTTTCGTCAGGACACTCATGATGGGAGGGTCCGCCACGCTGCCGTTTCCCATGGATAGTGCCCCATACCGGCCAAGGGCAATGGGATCGGGTCCGTGGCCATGTCCCCGGGTGTGAGATGCCGGGCCGTGAATTCCAGCGCCTGATCGGCCAAGGCCGGTGCATAAACCAGCTTGGTCGGCCAGGCCAATGCCGTGTTGCCCCGTTCCAGCAAGGCTGGCCCATCCGGCAACCGGCTGGCGGCATGCGGCTCGGCCCGGTCCACCTTCCAACAGGCCCACTCCAGCCCTTCCCATCTGAAATCCGGGAAAATCCCAGACAGCTTTTTCCGTGCCTGCCGCATCGCCTCTTCATCGGTCATGCCCGTGGCATCTTCCGCGACCCCCCCGCCGAGATACCAGACCTTGCCTTCGCCCGTGGGATGGGACGTGATGGTCACCACCGGTTTCGGCGTCGCCGTCACACAGTGGCCAAAGAGTTCCGGCAATGCCCCCCGCACCATGACCTGCTTCAACGGCCGCCGCTGCGTGACCGCATTCCCAAACCCCGCCGCCAGCGCCGCGGCTTCATTCCCTGTTGCCGCCGTGAACAGAAAAACCCCGGCTGTCAGGCGGACGCCACCACACTGCAGCGCCATCAGGCCCCCCGCGGCATCCACCTCATATTCATCAATGCCCGCCTGCAGGATCCGATCGTGGACCGGACCGGCCAGCGCTGCCAGAACCGATTTCACCTCAATCACGGTTTCCTCCAGTTCGTAGACCGCCCCTTTGTGCCCGCCCTCCCGCAGCGCCGGAGGCCAATCTTCCCGGGCCAATTTCTTCACTTCCCCCTGCATGGCCCGGGCCCCCACCGTCGCCCCAACTCTCGCCAACCACGAATCCGCCGCCCACAAATGCTGACAGGGTGACAGGGTCCGGGCGGCAGCCAGCGATGGCTCGCGTTTCCCCGCCAGGCACTCCAACCAAATGGGCGGCAAACTCCGCAGTTTCTCCGCGATCTCCCGGTTCGAACCATCCAGACCATACTTGACCCCGCCATGCAGGATTCCCTGGGCGCCCAGGGTCTGCCCGGCCCCGATCGCTTCCTTCTCCAGCAAAATGGCGTCATAACCAGCCGCCACCAGCCGCCGCAGGGTCCACAATCCCGCGATCCCTGCGCCGACAACAATAACCTGACGATGAACCGTGACCATTTCCCGCGATACGGTCAGGCCATGGGACCGGCAACCGGAATCCGCTTCCCGGGGCCAATCCACGGGCTAGAATTCCGCATGCCCAGGTGTCCGGGCAAACGGGATCACATCGCGGATATTCCCCACTCCAGTGACAAACATGAGCAACCGCTCAAAACCCATCCCATAACCCGCGTGCGGCACCGTCCCATATTTCCGCAGATCGGCATACCACCAGTAGTCAGCCTCGCTCAAACCATGATGCGCCATCGCCGCGCTCAAGCGGTCCGGCCGCTCCTCCCGCTGGCTGCCGCCAATGATTTCGCCAATGCCGGGCACCAGCACATCCATCGCGGCCACCGTCAGCCCATCGTCGTTCTGGCGCATGTAGAAGGGTTTGATCTCCTTCGGATAGTTGTAGACGATCACCGGGCACTGGAAATACTTCTCCGTCAGCCAGCGCTCGTGGCCCGACTGAAGATTGAGCCCGTATTTCACGGGATATTCAAAGGTCTCGCCGCTCTGCTCCAGCAGGGCCACCGCCTCCGTGTAACTCACCCGCTGGAAGGGACGGTCGGCCACACACTTCAGGCGCTCGATCAATCCCTTGTCCACGTATTTGGCGAAAAAGGCCAGATCCTCCGCGCAGCGTTCCAGCGCATCCCGCACCTGATGTTTGAGTTGGGCCTCGGCCAAATCCATGTTGCCTGCAAGATCACAAAAGGCCTGTTCCGGCTCGATCATCCAGAACTCCGCGGCATGCCGCGAAGTGTTGGAATTCTCCGCCCGGAAGGTCGGCCCGAACGTGTAGACCTTGCCCAACGCGCAGGCAAGGGTTTCCGCCTCCAGCTGGCCGCTCACCGTTAGAAAGGCAGGTTTGCCGAAAAAATCCTCCTCCGGCTTACTGCCACTCCCAGGGGTCAGCGTGGTCACCCGGAACATCTCGCCCGCCCCTTCGCAGTCACTCGAAGTGATCATGGGCGTATGCACATTCAGAAACCCACGGTCCTGGAAAAACTGATGCACCGCATAGGCCATCCGGCTGCGCACCCGGAACACCGCTCCAAACAAATTCGACCGCGGCCGCAGGTGGGCGATTTCCCGCAGAAACTCGAGCGAGTGCCCCTTTTTCTGCAAGGGATAGGTGTCATCCGCCGGACCCACGAGGGAAATCCGGGCTGCTTGGATTTCCCATGGCTGTTCCTTGCCCTGCGAAGCCACCAGTTTCCCCTGCACCTCCACGCTCGCGCCCGTGGTCATCTCCAGCAGGGATTCCGATCCCGGCGTGCCGGCATCCACCACCACCTGAATCCCCCTCAAACAGGAGCCATCATTGATTTCCAGGAAGGAAAAAGCCTTGGCATCCCGCCGGGTGCGGACCCAACCGCAGACGGTGATGTCATCCGAGGGAGCCTGACTGGAAAGTGCCGCGAGAACCGGAGTATGCATGACGGTATTTCTGGCGGGGTTTCGCGCCATGACAAGCCGCCTTGCGGCACACTTTAAACTTTTGCAGGGATTCGGCGAATTCTATGCCTTACGCCAATTGGGAGCCCCTGAATCGCGAAAGGGCGGATTTGTTGGCCCGTCCTCGCCGCATTCCGATCCACAGCGCGAAGCCCAGGAGTGCCGGCACGGTGGGCTCTGGAATCTGACCCACGATCAAGGCCGTGTCCGGGGCGCTTTCATAGGCCCAAGAGTAAACGTAAATCTCCTCCCCGTAGAAGGCGAATCCGGAGAGGGCCATCCACCCATAGTGGAGAGCACCCTTCCGCTCAAAACGAAACCCCAGATACTTCTGTTCGAACAGATAGCTGGGGAAGAACCCCCCGCTGGCAGGAGTGCCTCCGTAGGCCTCCATCAAAACGGAAAAATGACCCGTATCGTCGTCATTGTGCCAACCGATCACCGGCACGTCGGAGTGCATGGAAGGCCCAAAAGTGGAGCCCCCCCAGCAAGGCAATGGCATGGCTGCCAATATCGCCACCTTCAACCCCGCCCGCCAACGACCATACCTGATTCCGTCCATGTTGGGTCACAAACATGGAACTCGTAAAACTTTTCCTGCCATTTCCACTGATGGTCAAGTCCGTGGAACCGTTGCCATCAAAATCAAATGCTTTGGGTGCCTCAATCCAAGTAAACCTATACAAGTTCCCTCCAGTAATGTAGGCGGATAGGTTCCCGGTTTTACCAAGGGTATTAATTCCCAAAGGAACGGAATAACTTTGAGAAACGATCGCTGCTTTCGCGCCCGTCCCCGCAAAAAAGGCCAAGCCGAACACCCCTCCTGTTACCATCCGGAAAAACAATCCCCGCAGGTGTCCGACCACCGCAGCGACGGAAAGGAAACGCGCCATCTGGATGGCCGGCGTTGGGGGGACTTGGGTTTTTATCTTTCATTTCGGGAGCAGTGAGGCAGTGTTTAACACTTCAACCGTGCCTTGGCGAGGAAAAACGCAGAGTGGATAGGGCGGCCTGCCCCACGGCGGAAAACAAAACCCCGCCGCCCGGGGTGTACCGGGGTTGTTGTGTGACGGTAGAATTGCAGACCGGGCGGCAGGGCCGCGCCCGGGTCATTCACCCGAATGGTCATGACGCCGGTCCAACGTTTCCCTTCGGCGCCCCCCCAACGTCCCCTTCCCGGAGCCGCCGCCTTGGCCGGAAAAATCCCCTTACCCACCGGCGCATCCCCGGCTATTTTCCATGGCTCCTCCTCCACCGCCGGTCCTCCCGATTGACTTGTCCCACCCATTAACCCTCCCCCCGAAGTGCTCCCCCGCGAAAAACCAGATTTGAACAGCCGCCTCCATGATGTCCCACATCAGCCGGGTGTGTATCTGATGCGCGACCGGCTCGGGAAGATCATTTATGTAGGGAAGGCCAAAAACCTGCGCAAACGCCTGAGTAATTATTTCCAGCCCGCCCGCAGCCGGATGGCGGACCTGAAGACCCGATCGCTCATCAAAAGCATCTGGGATTTTGAATTCCATGTGGTGCGCAATGAACCGGAGTCCCTCCTGCTGGAGAGCAAACTCATCAAGGAATACCGCCCGAAGTACAACATTTCCCTGCGGGATGATAAACGCTTCCTCCTGCTCAAGATGCACCCCGCAGAACCCTGGCCCCGGTTCTTCCTGACCCGGACCCGCAAGGACGATGGGGCGCGCTACTTTGGCCCCTTCGCCCACAGCGGCAGCCTGCGCACCACCCTGCACTGGATGCAGCACCAGTTCGGCCTGCGCTCCTGCCGGCCGGTGGAACCCGGTGAAACCGACTACAAACACTGCCACAACGACATTATTAAAAACTGTTGTGCCCCCTGCATCGGGCGCATCAGCCAGACGGACTATCTGAAAAAAATCGACGAGGCCTGCGCCTTCCTGGAAGGCCGCTTCAAGGACCATCTGAAGGAAATCGAAGCCGAAATGATGCTGGCTGCGGAGGAACTCGACTTTGAGCGTGCCGCTGAATTGCGCGACATGTTATCCGACTTTCAGCGCACCCTGAATCCGGCGCGCCGCTTCACCCGGGGACGCGGCACCCCGTCCGATCAGATCAAGCCGCTCGAAGACGTCCGGCAACTGGGGGAAGTCCTGGAACTCACCCATGCCCCGCACATCATGGAGTGTTTCGATATCTCCAACATATCCTCCAACCACATCGTGGCCAGCATGGTCCGCTTCAAGGACGGCGTGCCGGATACGGCCAACTACCGGCGCTACCGGATTAAAACCGTCAAAACCCAGAACGACTTCGCCTCCATGGCCGAGGTGGTGCGGCGCCGTTACTCGCGCATTCTGCTGGAAGCCGGTGAAGCCGCTCCTGACACCTTCGAGGGCAATCAGGAAGACGGCCCGGATGCGCTGCGCCGTCTGGCCGGACACTTGGAAGAACACCCGGAGGACCGCAAATCCACCAAACCCTTTGTGCGGATGCCGGACCTGATCATTGTCGATGGTGGCAAGGGCCAGCTATCATCCGCCTGTGAGGAACTGCAGCGGCTCGGGCTGTCCAGCCAGCCAATCATCGGCCTCGCCAAGGAACGGGAGGAAGTTTATGTGCCGGACCAGGCGGAGCCCATCGTGATGCCACATTCCATGGGCGCTTTGAAGCTGCTGCAACGCATCCGCGACGAAGCCCACCGCTGGGCCAATGGCTACCATCAAATCCTGATGAAACGCCGCATCGGCGAAAGCATCCTGGATGATTGCCCCGGCATTTCCCCCGCCAAAAAGAAAGCCCTCCTCGCGGAATTTGGCAGCGTGCTCCGCCTGCGCCGCCTCACCCCGGAAACAATCGCCCGCCTGCCCGGCATCAGCCTGAAGCTGGCCACGGAACTGCGGGCGTGGCTGGACACGCACTAGCCACAAAAAGACCGGACTGCCCCGGACCGGTCTATTATTCCTTCATCAGCTCGGCCATGACTTCCGGGTTGGCCCGCAGCGACTTGAAGTTCTCATCCATCAAACTGCCCGCGGAGGAGATACCCTGCGCAGCCCGGTTGAACAGGGTGGCGCTGCGCGAAGGACTGGCCACAAATGCCCTGACCTGCCTGCTGAAGGCTTCCATGCTGTCGAGCAGCGGACGGGTTTCCGGATGCATCCGGGTCCTCAATCGTTTCAGCCGGTAGACCGCATCATCCAGCCCATCTTTTTTGAGTCCCGAAAGACTACTGTCCGCCGGGGCTTTTTCCTTGGCGGGCGCGCTTTTGATGATTTTGTCGAATTCCGCCAACGCCGTCGTCAGCGCGGCCGGGCGCGTGGTCATCGCCAGATCGCGGGCTTGGTCGAATTCCTTCAAGGCAAAAACATTGATCGACATCAGGGCCTGCGGTCCCCCGGTCAGGAAAAAATCCCGGACGGCCCAGGGTAGCTTCGGCCATGCCGGGCGTCGGAAGCGCCACCACACATTCATCTGCGAAGTGGCTCCTGCCATCTTGCCGCCATCCAGCAGGCCATTCACCCGGCTGGTGCGGGATTTCAGGTCCACCGCGGCCACTGGTGGCGATACCGGCTTTTCGCCGGCCACCGTTGAAGGGAGACCCGGCCGGCAAAACAGGGGGTGTTTTCAGGGGAGGAAGTCCGCGACTACCCCCGTGGTAGACATCCAGTGAAAAGCAGCAGAGTCACCAGACAGCGGAACCGGGCATTCAAAAGGATAAAATCAAAATCCGTCCGATTTGTTGAAGCTTTCCGCGGGCAGCACAACATTTATTTAACGGGAAGGCCATTTAGCTGGATTCCAAACCAAGCCCTTCCCCAATCCTCAGGAAATCAACTTGCAAGGCGGGCGGGCGGCGCTCAGGTTCAAACTTTCGATGCACTCCCTGCTCAAATCCTCCACCGGCATCCTGCTGGCAGCTCTGCTGCTCGCCTGGACCAGTCTGTGCGGAGCCGGGATGGTCTCCCATTGTTTCAGCGGCGGGGATCACGATTCCTGCGGGCATGGCATGGTGCATTTTACCGTCACCGGCATTCCCGACGCCCCCCCTGAATCTCCGGATCATCATCACCCGGGACATTGCGATGGCAGCTGTTGTCCCTTGGATCATGAGCATTCCGCTCCAGGCACCGAAATGCTGCCGTCGCCCCCCATGGAGGTGTCCCCTCCCATTCTCGCCGAAATTTTCGCCTGCCCGGTTCCCCCTTCGTTTGTCCTGACTTTCCTTAATTTCCGCCCCCCGGTTCCACCGGGACGTGTTTCCCCAGCTCCACCGCCACCTCATTTGGCCTGTGGTCCTCTCTTGGTTTGAGCTGAATTGGCTGTGGCAGCCGATGGCTGTCTTTTCCCGGGATCTCCCGGTCAATTGATCCGCCCAGGTCCGTCCGTGCCTGTCTGGTTTTGCCCGGCAAAACCAAAACCTCCCGAATCCGAATTCCCTTTCCAGGGCAGATGCCCCCCTGCTGACTATGTCCGCCAATATTGCCTTAAAACACCCGCTTTTCACCCTGCTGGCGCTCCTCGCCCTGCCTCCGATGGCTGCGGCCGGCACCTACACGCCCGATTCTGCCGCCTCCTACGCGCTGGCTCACAATCCCGGTCTGGCGGCCGCACGCCTCGGCGTGGATCAGGCGAGGGCCCGCCTGCTCCAGGCTGGAGGACTCAGCAATCCAGAGCTCGAATCCGAGGTCCGGCCCAACCTGGCAGGACGCGAGTTCTCCCTCTCGGTTGGGTTTTCCCAGCGGTTCCCCCTGACCCACCGCCTGCGCCTGGAAAAAGCAGTCTCCTCCACTGGCGTCGCCCTAGCCGAATCCGAGGTCCATTCTGCCAGCCGCACCCTCGACACCCAGGTCCGGGAATTGGCCATCAAACTTCAAGCCCTCAGCGCCCGTCAGGAAATCAACCGCCGCCAACAGGTTGCCGCCCGCGATCTCGCTGCCGCCATCACCAAGGCCGCCGCCGCCGGGGAAACGCCACCCCTCGAAGCGGCCCAGCTTGAATTGGAAGTTTCCCGTCTCTCCATCATCGCCCTGCAGGACACCACCGAACGCGCCACCCTCGCCGGAGCCCTCCGTCCCCTGCTCGGCTGCCCCGCCACGGAACCGATTCTGATCACCGGCACCCTGCCTGCTCCCGTCATTCCCCCTGCCAACGTCACCACTCCCGCCCAACACCCCGATTACCGGACGGCCCTCACCAAAGCGGAAGCAGCCCGCCAGACCATCGATCTGGCCAGGGCCAACCGCTGGGAAGACCTCACCGTCGCCATCGGGTACGAACGCAGCCGCGAAGAGGATGCGGGAGCAGGCATGCAACGGGACAACATCGCGGTGCTCCGATTTTCCCTGCCGCTTCCGCTCAAAAAACGTAACGCGGGACTCGTTGCGGAAACCATCGCCACGGCGGAACGCACCACGCTCGAGGCCAGCGCCACGGCCGCCCGCCTCCGCGCCGAAGCCGCCGCCGCGCTCGATGAAATGAAAGCATTCACCGCCATTCATCAGGAAACCACCACCAAGCTCCTGCCCCAGGCCGAGGCCCTCGAAAACCGCTTCAATCAATTGCAAAAAAACGGTCAAGCCACCTTGCCCGATGTCCTCCGTGCCCGCCAGCAGCGGCTCACCCTGGAATCCGCCGGCCTCGACGCCCGCCGCGACTTCCATCTGGCCCGGCTCCGCTATCAAGCAGCCAGTGGCCTCTGAATTCCTTCCTTTTTCCTCCCATGAAACCGATTCTCTGCCTGCTTCTCCTCACCCTCCCGGCCTCCGCTGCGGGCGATCCTGCCAAGCTCGCCAACACCGTCATCCTCGACGCCACCGCCGTGAAAAACCTCGGCATCGAAACCGCCGAAGCCGAAGAAACCGCCTTCGAGGAAACCGTCTTCGCCCTCGGGCGCATCGCGGTCCTGCCCGGCAAAAGCGCTATTGTCAGCAGCCGCATTCCCGGACGCATCCACTCCCTGCTGGCCCGGCCCCACGTACCGGTCAACCAAGGCGATGAACTGCTCTGGATCGAGAGCCGCCAACCCGGCGACCCGCCTCCGGTGATTATGATCGAAGCGCCCTTGTCCGGCTTGGTCTCGGAAGTCCATGTCGCTCCCGGCCAACCGGTGACAGCGGACACCGACCTGCTGGAAATCGTGGACCTCGACACCGTGGAAGCCGCCGCCGCCGTCCCTGAACACCTCGCCGGAAAACTCTCGCCCGGCCAGAAAGCCCGCCTCCGCGTCGGCGCGGCCGGCGACACCGTCTATGAGGCGAACCTCGTCCACCTCGGAGCCGCCGTCGATCCCGTCACCGGCACCCTCGAAGCCGCCTTCCACGTCCCCAATCCCGAAGGCCGCCTGCGCCCCGGCATGCGCGCCGAGTTCTCCATCATCACCAGCCAGCGGGAAGGCGTGATGACGATCCCCCGCAGCGCGCTCCAGGGCGACGCCACCAACCGCTTTGTCTTCGTCAAGGACTACGATCTTCCTGACGCTTTTGTCAAAACCCCCATTGCCACCGGGGCCAGCAACGATCAGTCAATCGAAGTTCTCTCCGGCCTGCTCCCCGGCGACGAAGTCGTCACCAAAGGGGGCTATTCCCTGGCCTTCGCCGGCAAAGGCAGCGTCTCCCTCAAGGAAGCCCTCGACGCCGCCCATGGCCATCCCCACAACGAGGACGGCACGGAAATGACCAAGGAACAACAAGCCGCCAAGGCTGGCGGATCGGCCGGCGGACAGGACCATGAACACGGCCCTTTTGATGCTCCCCTGACCAAACTCTTCGCCGCCACCACCGCCCTGCTGCTGGGCCTGCTTTTGGTTGGGCAGTTTTATAACCGCAGAGGCGCAGAGAACGCGGAGAAAAAATAGCATTCTCTCTCCTCCTCCGCGTCTCTGAGGTTAAACCCTTCCCCCGCCCCATGCTCAACGCCCTCATCCGATTCTCCCTCCGCCAGCGCCCGCTGATCCTCGGAGCGGCCCTCCTGTTGCTGGTCTTCGGCATCCACACCGCCACGCAGTTGCCCGTCGAAGTCCTACCGGACATGACCAAGCCGACCGTCACCATCCTGACGGAATGTCCCGGCCTCGCGCCGGAAGAAGTGGAAGCCCTCGTTTCCCAGCCGATTGAAAGCGCCGTCCAGGGCGTCGGCGGACTGGACCGCCTGCGCTCCAACTCCGATGTCGGCCTCTCCCTCGTCTTCGCTGAATTCGCCTGGGGCACCGATATCTACCGTGCCCGCCAACTGGTCCAGGAGCGCCTGCAGTCCGTCCTCAATGCCCTGCCCGCCTCCGCCAAACCCGGCCTCACTCCCGTCTCGTCCCTGATGGGCGAAATCCTGCTGGTCGGCCTCCGCAACAAGGATCAGACCATCGCCCCGATGGATCTGCGCACCCTCGCCGACTGGACCATCAAACGCCGCCTGCAAAGCATCGGCGGCATCGCGGAAGTCCTCACCATCGGGGGCGGCGTCAAACAAATCCACGTTCAGCCAGACCCCCAACGCATGGCCGCCCTTGGCGTCACCCTGAAAGAACTGGAAACCGCCGTCGGCCAGGCCTCCGGCAATGCCACCAGCGGTTACCTTCAGGCCGGACCGCAGGAAATCATGGTGCGCAATCTGGCCATGACCACCAACCTCGATGATCTGCGCCGCACCATCGTCAAAACCACCGGCGACCGCGCGATCCTGCTATCCGACCTCGCCACCGTGGCCTACGCCGTGCAGACGATGCGGGGCGACGCCAGCATCGCCCTCACGGGTGATCAAACCGGCACCATGGGCGTGGTCCTCAGCATCGACAAAGCCCCCGGCTTCGACACCTTGAAGCTCACCGCCGAAATCGAAAAAGCCCTCGAGGAACTCCGCCCCACCCTGCCCCCCGGCGTGGAAATCGGAATCATGTTCAAGCAGGGCGACTTCATCGAAAGCGCCATCGGCAACCTCAAGGAAGCGATCCGCGACGGTGCCCTCATGGTGACCATCGTGCTGTTCCTGTTCCTCCTCAATTTCCGCACCACCTTCATCACCCTGATGGCCATGCCCCTGAGCTTCGCTATCACCGTCCTGACCTTCAAGTGGCTCAACATTTCGGTGAACTCCATGACCCTTGGCGGCCTCGCCGTGGCCATCGGCATGGTGGTGGACGATGCCATCGTGGATGTGGAAAACGTCTTCCGCCGTCTGCGGGAGAATGCGTCCCTGCCCACCCCGAAACCACGGCTCGAGGTCATCGCCCGCGCCTCCGGCGAGGTGAGGAATTCCATTCTTTATGCGACCCTGCTCATCATCCTCGTCTTCCTGCCCCTGATGGGATTGGAGGGATTGGAAGGCAAACTGTTCACCCCCATCGCCATCGCCACCATCGTCAGCATGGCAGCTTCCTTTGTGGTCTCCCTGACAGTGATTCCGGTGCTCTGCTCCTTCCTGCTGCACCCGAAGGAGGGCCACCACCACAAGGATGGCATCCTCGTCCGCTGGATGAAAAAGACCGTCGAGCACACCTTCCTCAAAGTCGCCCTCGGAGCACCGCTCTTCGTCATCGGCCTCGTCTCCCTGATGCTGGCCGGAGCCCTGATGCTCTATCCGATGATGGGCAAGGAGTTCCTCCCAACTTTCAACGAAGGCAGCGCCACCATCTCGCTCGCCAGCGCCCCCGGCACTTCATTGCAGCAGAGCAATGAAATCGGCGAAGTGGGCACCCGCCTCCTCCTGACTATTCCGGAAGTCAAAAGCGTGGGCCGCCGCGCCGGGCGTGCGGAAAAGGACGACCACGTCATGCCGGTCTCCGTCAATGAATTCGACGTGGAGTTCCACCACAACGGACGCTCCCGTCCCGAAGTCTTCGCCGAAATCCGGCAAAAGCTGGGCACCATCCCCGGCACTTTCGCCAATGTCGGCCAACCCATCGGCCACCGCCTCAGCCACATGCTCAGCGGCGTCTCCGCCAAAATCGCGGTCAAGATCTTCGGTCCTGAACTCGACGTGCTCCGCGAAAAAGGAGCCCAGGTCCGCGACCTCGCCAAAGCCATCCCCGGCCTGACCGATGTGAATCTGGAGGCCCAGGTGCCCATTCCGCAGATCAAAATCGAAGTCGACCGCGAACGGGCCCTCGCTTACGGCATCCAGCCCGGAGCCATCAATGAACAGGTCTCCACCCTGCTCGGCGGCACTGTCCTGACCGAACTCCGTGAAGGCCAGCGCACCGTCGATCTGGTCCTGCGGCTGGCCCCGGAATGGCGCGGCGACGTTGGCAAACTGGGCGATCTCCTGATCGAAACCAGCACCGGCCAGCGTCTTCCACTGCACCTCCTCGCGGAAATCCGCGAATCCCGGGGCCCCAATGTCATCAACCGCGAGAACTCCCAGCGGCGCATCGTGATCGGTGCCAATACCAGCAATCCGGACCTGCAAAGTCTGGTCCAGCAATGGCAGCGTGAAGTGAAGGAAAAGGTAAAGCTGCCAGAAGGTTATTTCCTCAGATTCGAAGGGGAATACGTCGCGCAGCAAAAAGCCACCCGGCGCATCGCGTTCTTTTTTTCCATCGTTCTGGGCGTGGTGCTACTGCTGCTGTTTGGTTATTTCCGCAGCCTGTCGCTGGCGTTGCAGGTCATGCTGAACATCCCCCTCGCCCTGATGGGCGGGCTCACCTTGACCTATCTGCTGATCAACAACATCAGCATCGCCACCCTCGTCGGGTTCATCGCGGTCGGGGGGGTCGCCGCGCGGAATGGCATCATGATGATCTCCCACTACCTCCACCTCATGCAGCATGAAGGCGAAGGCTTCACCAAAAGCATGATCATCCGCGGCACCCAGGAACGGCTCGTTCCCGTGCTCATGACCGCGCTCGCCGCCGGCACCGCACTGATCCCCCTGCTCCTCTCTGCCCACGAACCCGGCAAGGAAATCCTCCATCCCGTCGCCGTCGTCATCGTGGGCGGACTGATCTCCTCCACCCTGCTCGATCTCGTGATCACCCCCGCCGTGTTCTTCGCCTTCGGCCGCCGCGCCGCCGCCAAGTCGCTTAATTTGAATGCTCCCGCTTCCCTTTGAATATCTTTTCCGCCATTCTGTCCAAAACCCACCCACAACCCAAACAACCCAACATGAAATCCAAACTCACCCTGCTCTTCCTCGCGCTCACCACCAGCTTCGCCCTCGCCCACGGCGGCGTGGAAATCGGTCCCAATGGCGGCCGCATTCTGGAGTTCAGCAAAAACGAAACCATGCACGGCGAAGTCACCCTGAAGGAAGGCAAGTTCCAGATTGCCCTGCTCGACAAAGACATGAAAGCCGTGCCCGTCGCCGCCCAGACCCTCAACGTGACCAGCGGCACCGCGGCCAAACCCGAGAAGGTAGCGGTCGAAAAAACTGCCACCGGCTTTACCATTCCTGCCGTCAAGGAAGGCAGTCTGCTGGTGTTCCAATTCCGCGAGACTGAAAAGGGAAAGCCAGTCACCGCCCGTTTCACCTACGACACCGCCAACTGCGACAAATGCGACAGCCCCGAGTGGATCTGCAAATGCGAGATGAACAAAGCCGCCGCCAAAAAAGAGAAGAAGTAAGCTTTCCCCAGCCCTCCGGTTGCTCTGACGCGTTATGAAAAACCGGCTGCCCCCTCTCGTCATCGCGCTCGGCTTTGTCAGTCTCTTCACTGACATCGCCAGCGGGATGATGGTGCCGGTGCTGCCGGTTTTTCTCACGGTGACCCTGGGGCTTCCGCCACCTCACGAATTCCCCTGCTGGGCGTGGATTCATGTCGCCTGTATCCGTCAAACGCAGCCCCCTTGGGAAGATAGTGCGCTGCGTCGTTTGGCCAGTCGGTAGCCGGACTGCGGGGTGCGCCTTATACCCCATCCAACCGCTCCACCGACACGCTGACTTTCATCGTGCGGGTGCCGGCTCCCACGAAACTTCCTTTCACCGGCGCCGCATCTTCGTAGTCCCGGCCTGCCGCCAGGGTGACATAGCACTCATTGACGATCTGGCGGTTGGTGGGGTCGAACCCAAGCCATCCCCGTCCCGGCAAATACACCTCGACCCAGGCATGGGATTCATGCGCCCCGCGCAGACCGCCCCGCTGGGCATCATAAAGATAACCACTGACGTAGCGGGAAGGGATGCCCAGTGACCGGCACAGGGCCAGCATAAGGTGGGCAAAATCCTGACAAACACCGACCCGGCTTTCAAAGAAATCCGCGCTGGTCGTATCCACGGTGGTCACTCCCGCCTGGTAACGGCAGTTGTCATAAACAAATTCATTGATGGTCCTGGCAGCAAGAAACAAGTCATCCCCATCGTCCCGCAGATCCAAGGCCGTTTTCCAAAGCACCGGACTGAACCGCACGTAACGGCTGTGGGACACATACATCATAATTTCCTCGGACTCCCGGCATTCCGCCAAGGCCATAAACGACAAGGGTGGCGCGATGGCCTCAGCCTGGCCGCGCGGCACCGTGGTCACAGTGGACTGGGCCTCGATCACCAGCCGCTGATGGGGTTCCTCAATTTCGAAGTGATGGACCCCATTCCGGTGGAAATCAAAATAGTGTTTCAACCGGGAGGCGGGCACGACCTTCAACATGTAGAAGCCGCGCGTCTGCCAAGGCGTATGCGGCGGCTGCAACCGGATCTCATTGCAGTTATTGCGCACCGCGAGGGTATACAGATACTCCGTGCGGTGCAGGACGCGCAGCTTCATGAGCGTGGAATCAGGTTCACTGCTGCTGTTGTTGTTGTGCCTGCAATTCCTTCCAACGCAACTGCTGCGGTTCGGTGGAAGGCACGAAGGTGACGCTCTGGGCATCCTGCGGCAGCAGCACGTAGGTTTCGAAAATGCATTGACCGATATTGTTCAGCACCTGCTGGATGTCATCCATATATTCCTGCAGCCCCCGGTCCAGCACCTCACTGCTGCCACCGAAGTTCAGCGTGGCCAGCAACCGGCCCGCCAGCCGCTCCGCCGCATTGGAATAAGTGCCTGGCGAAGAACCCGAGATGGCATGCAGATTGATATCGATGCATTGCACACAATACCGGATGGACCGCGGAAAAACCGTGGAAAACACCAGTAAATCGATCACCCCTTCCGCCACCGGTTCGCCGCCTACCTCCTGACGATAGGTCCCGAAGGCACTGGCCGAACGCAGGATGGAAGCCCATTGGATCGAATCCAGGGAGTGGCCGGACTGCGCACTGTGCACGCGGATATCGAGAAACCGGCTGGTCTTGTCCGCACGCTCCAGATGCTTGCCCAACTGGATGAATTGCCAGCCTTCGGTCCGCGCCATCGTCGCATCCGTGATGCCATGGAACAGCAGGGAGCCATTGATGATGCGGTCGTAGATACTCTGCGGAGAGCGTTGGAAATAGCTGAGGGTATCGGGAGCGGTGATAAACAGATAAAGATCGTTCAGCTCCGTCCACATCTCGTCTGAAATCTGATCACGGACGGTGCGGGCATTCTCGCGGGCGAGCCGCAGGCACATCGTGATGGAGTCCGGATTGCCCTCATGCAGGGTCATGAAATAGCCCACGTCTGCCACCGTTCCAGAGGGATACAGGGTGCGGAACTGGTCCTCCATGGCCGTCGCCGTCAGCACCGGATCCCAGTAGTCATTGAAACTGCGGCTGCCGAAGGTCGCCCCATCCAGCAGAAGTTCATTACTGGCCTGCAGCAGGCGGGCCAGATTCTCCGCCCGTTCCATGAACCGGGCCATCCAGTAAAGATTGTCAGCAACTCGGGAAAGCATGCGTGTGTGGTCTCAGAATAAAGATTGAAAATAACGAGCGAACCCGTGTTCGTCAGGACTGGTGCAGGACCCAGGTGTCCTTGCTCCCTCCGCCCTGGGAGGAGTTCACCACGATGGATCCCTTTTTGAGGGCCACCCGTGTCAGTCCTCCGGGCAGGATGTGGGTACGCTCACCACTCAGGACAAACGGACGGAGGTCGATATGCCGCCCTTCGACGGTGCCATCGGTCAAAGTCGGGTGACGGCTGAAGTAGACCACGGGTTGCGCGATGTAATTGCGGGGATTGGCGAGAATCAAGCCACGGAAGGTCTCAATCTCCGCCTTGGAGGCCCTTGGGCCGATCAGCATCCCATAGCCGCCACTTTCATTGGCCGCCTTCACCACCAGTTCCGGCAGGTGCTCCAAGATGTACCCGCGGTCCTTTTCATCCCATGCGAGATAGGTTGGAACCTGCTTCAGGATGGGGTCCTGATCCAAATAATACTTTATCATTTTCTCAACGTAGGCGTAAGTCACTTTGTCGTCGGCCACCCCCGTACCGATAGCATTGGCCAAGGCCACGTTGCCGGCCTGCACGGCGCTGACCAGACCCGGCACCCCCAGCATGGAGTCCTTGCGGAAAACTTTCGGATCGAGAAAATCATCATCCAGCCGGCGGTAAATCACGTCCACCTGTTGGAGGCCACGGGTGGTCCGCATGTAAACATGCCCGCCAACGACGATCAGATCCCGTCCCTCCACAATCTCGATCCCCATCTGCCGCGCCAAAAAACTGTGCTCAAAGTAGGCGCTGTTGTAATGGCCGGGCGTAAGCAGGACGCAAACTGGATCCGGTTTGGCATGCGGCGCAATGTATTGCAGGGTTCCCAACAGATCTGCCGCGTAGCTGTCCACACTGCGCACCCCGGCGCTGTCGAAAAGGTGCGGAAAGACCCGTTTCATTGCCATCCGGTTTTCGAGGACGTAGGAGACCCCGGAAGGGCAACGGCCATTGTCCTCCAAAACCAGATAAGAACCATCCCGGTCGCGGATCAGATCGGTCCCGCAGATGTGAATGTAGATATCACGGGGCACATCGGTATCCCGGAATTCCGGCCGGTAATGCGCGGCGCTGAGGATAACCTCCTCCGGAATCACCTTGTCCTTGAGAATCTTCTGCTCATGGTAAACATCGTAAAGAAACAGGTTCAGGGCGGTGATACGTTGTACCAGACCATCCTCAATGGTCTGCCATTCATCCGCCGGGATGATCCGGGGTATTGGATCAAAGGGAAATACCCGCTCCGTCCCCCGCTGATCCCCATAGACCGTAAACGTGATGCCCTGCCTCAGGAACAAGGTCTCGAGGCTGCGGATCTTCTGATCCAATTCCTCCTTGGACATGGTATCCAGCCGTTCCCTCAGTAATTGGTAATGAGCCCGCACCTCGCCGTTCCCGGCAAACATCTCATCGAAGAGACCCTCAGTATCGTAGTGATCAAGTAGCACGCTTGGATTCTTAGCACACCCCGTGCCGGGAAAAGAGAATTTTCCGCAAGTAATTTTCCGTAGCGGCCACCCATGGCTGCCCCGCCCTCCTCCAGGGACTTATTCCTGCCGAAACAGGGTCGCCGCCTCAAAGGAGAAATCCCCCGCAGCAGACGGCACGCCGGAGGGCATCGTGCTGCGTTCCGGAATGGGCATGGTTTCGATTTGTTCCTGGAGGTGGGCGATCGCTTTGACGGCACAAAGTTTGACGATGGCGAACCGGACCGGAGCCTCAAAAACGCTCAGCAGTATGAACTGCGGGGTGACTGGCGTGAGGCAGAACTGGCGGGTTTTCCCTTCGTGGAAGAATCCTTCGAAAGTCCCGTCGCCCAGCCGCCGGGCGACCGCCTGGAGTGCGGCAAAGGCGCCCACCGCCAAGGCTGCGGTCTCACCGGAATCCTTGAACGCGGCGTCGCCGGCATCAGCACAGATGGTGCCGCTTTCTTCCAGCAAAGCGGCATAACGCACTTCCGATTCCTGACAATACCCCGCAAGGGTGTGCCGCAGTCGCTGGGTCAGGGTCACCCCGAGATGGAGGACATGGCCAGAGTGGGTAGTGAGGGTATCCATGGCGCTCAGGCGGAAACAGACTGGGAGGCGGTGGCTCCGCGGGCGGTGCCGTGATGGAAGAGATGCAGCACATCCTGGGCGAGGCCATTCAAAGTGGCGAAGACGTTGTAGCCGGTCGCGGCGGCAGCCTCAAAAACAGGCAGGCGGCGGGGGCCGGAATTCAGAAGATACTCCATGTAGGCGACCGGGGCCGGATCCGGAAGGTCGCGCTTGTTGAATTGCAGGATGGCGGGGAGCTGTTCGAAGGGGGTGCCATTGTCCGCCAGATTGCGAATCATACCGCGCCAGGCAGTTAGGTTTTCCTCCATGCGGTCGAGTTGGGAATCGGCAACAAAAACGACGCCATCCACTCCGCGGAGAACCATCTGACGGGTCGCATTGTAACACACCTGACCCGGAACCGTGTAGAGCATGAATTTCGTCTTGTATCCGTTGATCACCATGGTGTGGACCGGCAGGAAGTCGAAGAAGAGAGTGCGGTCGTTGGCCGTCGCGAGAGCGACCAGATCACCCCGCTGATCCGCCCCGATGCGACTATGGATATAGCTGAGATTCGTGGTCTTGCCGCCCATGGGGGTACCGCAATAGACCAGCTTGAAGCTGACCTCGCGGGTATCGTGATTGATGACGGCCATGGAGGGATGGGGCAGGAAAAATCCGGCACCCGCTAATTTTTGGCCAGTTCCTGGGCGATCAGGATCAGCTTTTCGCGGGTGCCTCCGGAGAAGTTCGGTTGAGCGTGCCAGACCGCAAGGCAAAGGTTCGATTCCAGGAAGAAAGAGCGGATCCCATGATCCGTGCGGAGAGTGAAATTGCCGCCCTGCCCCATACCCATAGTTTCAGCTAGAGCGACCAGGGAATCCCGGGTTTTGACGGCACTGCTGCAGAACGAGGCGGCTTCCATTTCGTCCATGCCCTGGCTGGTGAGAGTGGTGTCGCGTTGCAGCAGGACGCAGGCCTTGAGTCCGGGTAAACCTGCGCAGCAATCCACGATGTCCTGGGCCGTGAGCACCTGATCGGTGCCTAATACAGCACGCAACATGAGCTGACGAAGGTCTGTGACGCAGCCAAACGTGAGGTCCTCCTGCGGGGAGCCTGCCGGACTAGAGAGTCCGGTGAGGGGAGCGGTCTGAACAGAGGCCACCCGGGCGGTGGGAACGGGTGGGGAGGGGCACTCATCCAAAGTCTCCTTGACCAGCAATGCAGGCAGGACAAGAGGCTGGGTTGGCTGGCTTCCCCCTACGGCAGGATCCGTCACTGGAGCCATCGATGGGAGAGGCGCCGGCAGCCAAACCGGAATCACGGCCCCGGCGGCATTCGCTGCGGCTACAGTTGAACCTGGCGTAGGAAGCGCAGGGGGCAAAATTTCCGCCAAGGGCTGGGAAACCGGGGCGCTGGTGGCCCAGTCTGAGAGCGTGCCACTCAGGGAGACTGGAGCAGAACCCGCCCGCGGTGGCGGCTCGGCACCAAGACTGGCAGCAGAGAAGGATTCGCCCAGATCATCAAAGCTTTCAGTGGAAGAGGATGGAGCATCAACTTTGAGAGCAGCCGACTGGGCAAGAGGTGGAGGCGTAGCAGGAAAGACCGGCAGGCTGGCCGCAGGTGGGAGCGGCGGCAGAGGGGCAAGGTCCGCCGGCAAGGCTACGACAGGTATCACGGGCACTTCCGCGGGAAGCGGACTTTCCGGCCGCGGAGCAGGCTTGGGAAAAGGGCGAAGCGCCGTGGGGGAAACCGGGACAAACTTCAGGCGGGGAGCCGTGCGCGGTGGAGTCGGGGCGGTGCCGCTGCCTGGAGGCCTCGACAGGGCGCCTGGCCGGGGCTGGAAGGAAGGCAAGGCTGGGGATTCTGCGGTCTGAACCGGCAGGCTGGGGACAACAGGGCGCAAGGTGGGCAGTTCAACATGGGCCGCAACCGGCAGTGCTCCAACCGGAGGAGGGACGGGCGGAAGGGGCGCGGGAGGCATTTCCGAAACCGGCACCGGCAGGGGCGCGGGACGCGGAGTGCTGGCGGCACCATCAAGTCCGGTGGCACTGAGGTTGAGGAGTTGCTTGCCGCGGTCTTCTTCCGCTTTAATGGCGAAGGGCGTTTGGAAGGGGCTGGTGGTATTGGACCGATGCTCCGCGGGAGGATTGACCGCTTGAAGGGTGGGCCGGGCGGATTCCGGCAAGTTGTGGAAGACCTCGGACATGGGGATGATGATCCTTAGATCTGCCGCCGCACGGGCAAAGGCCGGGCGGAATTTCTCTGAAATGCCCTCACAAATCTCTAGCACTCCAATTTCAACGCGCCCGGTGGCCAATTGCCCAGAAACCAATTCCAGAGGAAGCCTGACCCGGACCGCTTCCGGGACGTTTTCAGGAGCGAAGCCCAGCCTTGTGGGTTCCGCGTCCCGCAGGACAGCCCGGAGGCTTAATTCGATCGTAGCCGCAACTGATCCTGACGGAGGGACTGGAGCACTGCGATCCGGGGAACCCATGGCACCGACGGAAGCGCTGGGAAGGAGAGGCAACCCCGACCCTGAAACCACCATTGGAGCAGGGGGGGGGCTTGCCTGGGTGGGCAAGGGCTCTACAGCGGCCAAGGCTGGCAACGGGGCCGCCACTGCAGCAAAGGGACTGGGCACTGACGGGGGGCGGGCAGCCGGTGGCGCCACCGGAACCCCGGATCCGGCCAAACCAATCAGTGCCAGAGGCGATACCGCCTGCACTTTGGCTGGAGCAGTTATGGGAGCAAAAGCAGATACCGCAGGTGCCGATGGCGGGACAGGCGGGACCGCCGCGCCAAACGGCGTTGGCTTCGATTCAGCGAAAGGTGCCGCAGCCGGCATTTGAGGAAACCACGCAGATGACGGCGCGGAAGGCGCGAGGGCAGCAAATGGAGAGGCCGCCACCGGGAATGCGGCCCCCGCGGCAAGCGCGGGGCTGCCTGCAATGGCCGCCGGAGTGAGTTCCGGAGCCGCATTAGGATTGGTCGATGTGGCGTTCCCCGGAAAAGGACTTTCAGCTTCCACAAACGGGCTGAACTGGGGAGCAGCCACCGGGCCCGAAGCGACCGCAAAGGGAGAACCCGCAAAGCTCGGAGCAGCGCCCGGGACCGCGGAAAATGGATTGGCGGACGCGGCAGGAGGAGCCTTGAAGCTTGCAGGTGCCGCTTGGGCAGGATGGGAGACTTCCAAAATGCCCATGACCCTTGCCATGGGCAGAGTCACTTCCATATCTTCATCTGCCCGCAACGGCCGTTGGAAAAGAAGCGGGCAGGCGGCTTGAATCTGGGACAAACGCAGCACCGGTCGACCAGTCTGCATCGATTGCCGCAGTGAGTCCAACGGGAGTGGTACGGTCTGATCCGGGCTGATGCCATCAAAACGCAGTAGAATCGGGGGAAGCAGGGTGGCCAATTCGCGGGCGGTCATGTCCCTCCCGGAGGCAGCAGGAAAGGGGCCGCCGGAAGCTTGCTGTTGCCCCTCCCCGGAAGGGTTGCTGGCGGCAGTCTTTACCAGAAACGGAAGACGCTCGGTGTCAGGCATATTATTCGATAAGGGCGCCGCTGGCACGGGTTGGCTGTCGCTCTCTTTGCGAAACAGGTTTTTGAAGAATGATGCCATGATTTTCAAGGAAAGCTGGGGACTCAAACAGAACAATTTCAGGCATGCCCCCCGGCAATACAACGGAAGCAGATTTGCGTCTCATCTTCAGGTTTGTCAACATTAATAAGATTTCCGAGGATTCGGACAATCGATAGTCACCGCCAACGGCCAGAGTTTATTGGCCCCACCGTAATTGGGACCCAAAGAGAAATCGCTGGTCTCCGGATTAATTTCGTTCAACATTTTCGTACGCAGACAGTCTGAACCGACTGATTTCTTAAATAAACTCTTGCCGGCCTGTCATCGGGACGCTGTATAGCCCGCTCTGCCTTGCCCATTTACTCTTATGAAGTTGAACCCCGCCCGTCTGCTGGCCCCCTTGCTCATGCTCTGCTGCTCCGGCTGCGGTATTTTCGACCCGCGTCCTGCCTACAAAGCTGCTGATGAATTGGCAGTGGTCCCGCCTGATTTCCTTTTCACCCGTTATGAACCGCTCAACCGCTGGCTGGACACGGCCGTGCGCGTGCAGATTTTTGATGTCCCCCTCAGCCAAGTCGTCCATGAGCCCTGCCTGCGGGGAGTCAATTACCGATTGGTTCAGGCTCCAGTGGAGAATCCCATGATCTTTATCGACAAATTGGCGCTGACCCGCCGGCAACTCCTTTGGTCGCTCGCCCAGGATCATCAACTGCACCTGACTCCAGTCCTGGACACTCCAGGGGGACCGGCCTACATTGAAATCCGTTCCCGGGCGGCCCGGAACGATGCCCGTGCCCGGGGGGACCGTTAGTCCATCAAGCGGAGGAATTCATTTCGATGGCAGCTTGGGCGGGAGTAGCAGGCGGTGATGTTTGTCGTGTCCATGGCGCGTAAACCACTTCCCTGACCCAGGCTTGCCGCAGCAGCGCAGAGCGGCCGTTGCAAAGAAAACGGAAGCTGCTTCCATGTGGCCTCCCACCTTCAATGCCACTCGACCACCCACGATCCACCCCCGCTTCTCCCACTCCGGGTATTCTCCTGAACCTTGGT
>CAIZWU010000117.1 GCA_903936775.1 uncultured bacterium
CATCTGGGGTGCGATGAGAGTCAGGGTGGAGAAGGGAAAGAATCCGATGAGGAAAAGCCGGTGCAGCGTTCCCAACATGAGGTTGGGGAGTATGCCCTCGCCCTTGGACACCGAGGCTCTTTGAAAGAACGCCTGACCGATCGCGCTTCCCAAGAGCCCCATAGGTAGGGTGAGCAAACGCTGCCCAAAGGCGTAGAAGCCTACGATTGAGGGAGAGAAGAATACGGTCAGGAGGAAGATCGGAAGCTGAGAGGAGATGGAATTGAGGATGCCTGCCCAGCTGTCGATCAGGGCAAATTTCTTGTGGGTCTTGACGCCTTGGAGCATTCCCCGCCAGCTCAGGGAGGAACGCAAAAAGAAGGCATCATCACGCCAGATTTGCGCCCCGAGGATCGTGGTGGCTATCGCCTGCCCTGTCACCTGGGCCCCAATCATCGCACCTCCAGTTGGATAACCGGCGAATCCGGCGCCTAAGTTCGCCGAGGTGGTCGTCACAGTGCTCGATACTCGCGACACCGCCAGACGGGTGAAGTGCTTTGTTCGGGTGTTCCACCCGTTGAGGGCGTTGTAAAAGCCACACAGCAGCACCGAGACGGGAAGGAGCCAACTGTGTGGGAAGGGGCTTCCGCGCCCGGAGTCTCCGAAATAAAATTTGTCGGCTGCGATCCCCAGCGGGACGAGCGTCAGCGCGATGATCAAAGTGATGACAAAGCTGGCACCTAGCAGATTAGCCGCCGCCTCGTCGCGCCCTTCGACAACGACTGCGAGATCGTATCGTAGGCAGGCGATCACTCCGATAACCCCAGCGATGGAAATAAACAAGGCAGCCTGTCCGAACGCTTCGGGCGCAAAAAGCCGCGTCAGCAGGGGACTTGCCGCAATCGCGATCAACTGGGCTGTCCCCGTCCCGGAAACGATCCTCAAGACATCCCCTTTGAAACTTGTGTTCCGCTTTTCGAGCGACGAGTTCTTATCAGTCGGCTGGGACGGGGGCTTGGAAGAAGTTAGGCTTCGCGGCATCTGGATGAAACAATAAACTTTTTCCGTAGCTACGGGCGTTCTGGAGTAGGTGGAGTCAGGCCGCCGATGGTGTCTCTGCCGGCTTTTACAAATTACCGTAGTTCACTCTTCCGAGGGTTATCACAAGTGCATAATCCGGCCCGCATCACTACCGCTCCCGGTTCAAAGACCTCATGTGTCAAATCCACCCGAGCAAGGACAACATGCATGCCGTATAGAGTGTTTGGGAAGCCTCAATCTTCAGCCAGCGACGATAAGTGTTCGATTGCAGCTTCACGCTTGTAGCCTGACGGATTTTTCGTGTGCCATCTCCAGCTATCTTGGCACATCGCCTGGAGTGTCTGCTCAGCCCTCCCTCCCAACAGAGTCTGCGCCCTCCCCGGATCGGCAAAGCACTCGGCGACATCGCCAGGGCGCTTGGAGCTGTATTGTTCGCAAATCGGCTGCCCATTTACTTTTTCGAACATCCGAATGATCTCGATCTCCGAGTAGCCATTGCCCGTCCGAAGATTGATTGCAAGTGCTCCTTGAAGTTCCGGGATTTTCCTCAATGCCGCCACGTGACCGTTCGCAAGATCGCAAACGTGGAGGTAATCTCCAATTCCACTGACGTCTGGAGTGGGATGATCAGTGCTATAGACCTTGAGCTCCGGCCGTGCACCGACGGCAAATTAAGTGACATACCGTGGCGGAGGAGGAGAAAACAAGGTTGAAGCAGCCGCGACGCTTCATCACATCGAGCAAGGCCCCATAATAAACCGGCCGTGATCGAGCGCCCCGTGAATTGCGGAGTCGATCGCTTTTTTATGAAGAGAATATTGTGTCTTTAAATCTATGAATTCCATTGGCAGAAGTTTTAAAAGGGTGCCGGCAGATTCAACCCGGGCAGGTCAACCAGGCGGGACGCCTGTGCCCTTTCCATGTTTTACGCCGGACCCTGGGCGGGTGTTCGGGCGGCGTTGCGGTTTTGCTTGATAGTGGCGTAAGGAAGCTGCCCGCCTAGTTCGTGTGGGTTAAGCGGGGTTTCTTCCTCGATGTCGATACAGGATAGCCGCCCGTCCTCCATCTCTTGGTAGCGAAGTCCGCTTTCTGGGCAGACGCAGACACCGTTCGGATCCGGGGCACCCAACGGATGCCCGTGGCGGCTCATCCAGCCTTTCTGCCGCGCCGGATTTCCCAAGACCAAGGCGTAATCGGCCACGTCCTTGGTGACCACGGCTCCGGCCGCGATGAACGCATAGCGGCCGATGGTGACGCCGCAGACAACCGTAGCATTGGCCCCGATGGTGGCACCGCGCTTGATCAAAGTGGTTTCGTAGAGATTGCGACGGTTGATCTGGGATCTCGGATTGGAGATATTGGTCAGGACACAGGAAGGCCCGAGGAATACATCGTCTTCCACAGTCGTGCCGGTGTAAACCGAGACGTTGTTCTGAACCTTGACATTTCGGCCGAGTTTCACGCCGGGGCTGATCACCACGTTCTGCCCGACGTTGCAGTTTTCCCCAAGCTCCGCCCCCGCCATCACATTGCTGAACTGCCAGATTTTGGAACCGGATCCGATGATTGCCGCCGGATCAATGAGCGCGGTTTCGTGGGCGTGGAAAGGGGACGGTTCCGATGCTTCGGCAGGCGCCACGGGACGGCCATCCGCCGCCAGGCTTGCATTGGCGGCTTTAAGGACGCGGAGGACCCGGAGGGACTTCGCGGAATTTAATGGGAGCATTTGTTTTGACTCGGCCTTCTGTGTTCCCCGCCCCTGAACTTTCAGGGGTTGGCTCGGCCAAACCCCATACTGCCCTCCCCCTGTCCGCAAAGCGTAGGGCAAGGGGAAAACGGAATAAGTGCCCGTAGGGCCGAGCGCAGCGAGTTATGCCGGATTTCTCCTTGCCCGGAGCGGTGCGGATGGAAACGCTGCGACGCGGAGTCCAGCAGGCGGGCTGCCCCAGTTGCACCCCCTATGCCGCCGAGTGTTCTCAACCACTAAATTCCGCGAAGAACCGACCCGGAGGCCCTCCCTGCCGTCGGTCCGCGGGATACTGCGATTTTCGCAACACTCGAGAAAATGCAGGCATTCTTCCCGGAGCGGTTCTTGTTGCGGCAACTGAATAAAGGCTGCCTCCGCTTTGTTGGGAGTGGGGTTCCGGCCGGCAGTCCAAGTCAGATAGTCGCGGTGCATCTGCAGCTTTTCCCCCCATGGCTTGGTATCGTCGAATACAATCATGCCACGGGATCCCACAACTGTCAGCTTCTGTTCCTTGAATGGATTGAGCCAGCTTACA
>CAIZWU010000118.1 GCA_903936775.1 uncultured bacterium
AGCGCGGTGGAACCACCCGTTCCCATCCCGAACACGGAAGTGAAACGCCGCAGCGCCAATGGTAGTCGGACGACAGGTCCCGCGAGAGTAGGTCGTTGCCAGATTAACAGCCCGGTCACAGCAATGTGGCCGGGCTGTCCTTGTTTTCAAGCTTTGCTCAAGGCGTGATTGCTGAACCAGTTCCTTTCATTTCCAGGCGCCATCGAATGAGTCCCCGGATCAATTCTCGCCGATTCCCGGTAACCGACCGAGTGGCCAAGCACGTCCTTCGGGGTTTTAATCAAGTGACCGCCAACCAATTTCCGGTAGGAATGGTAGCTTCACGGCATAAAGTTTCATCGTTCCATTCTCCCAACTCTCCCCATGCCACAACTATACTACGCTGGTCCCAACCGCCAACCACTTGCTGTCGCAGACGATGCGATTGATGCCATGCTCAAAAATGGTTCTCTGAGCCCTGCTTCTTTGGTCTGGGAAGAGGGCATGGCCGAATGGAAGCCGCTTCAGGTTGTCCGGCCTGGTCTCATCAAAACCGGCCCGCCGTCTCTCCCTGGTGTAATGCCACCTCTGAATGTCCCAGCGATTGATGGGGCGACACGTTCGCACGAGATCGATTACAAGATTATGGGGGATGACATGCAGATTGTTGAGATTGAGCTGGATCCACAAGAGACGGTAATTGCTGAGGCGGGTTCAATGAATTACATGGAAGCAGGCATAGAATTTGAAACCAAAATGGGGGATGGTTCGAATCCCAAGGCCGGCTTCATGGACAAATTGATGAGCGTTGGGAAGAGGGTGCTGACGGGCGAAAGCCTTTTTATGACTCACTTTACCAACCGCGGTACGCTAAAGCAATCGGTCGCATTTGCCGCACCCTATCCGGGCAAAATTATCCCGATGGATTTGACTCAGTTGAACGGGGAGCTGTTTTGCCAGAAAGATGCTTTCTTATGCGCGGCCTTCGGCACAAAAGTGGGCATCGCCTTTGCCAAGAAGTTGGGCGTCGGATTTTTCGGAGGGGAGGGTTTTGTCCTGCAGCGCTTAAACGGGGATGGCAAGGCCTTTATCCACGCAGGAGGGACTATCGTTAGAAAAGAACTGAACGGAAATACCCTCCTGGTGGATACGGGGTGCCTCGTCGCTTTTACCCAAGGCGTAGAATATGACATTCAACGATCCGGAAACCTGAAAAGCATGGTTTTCGGAGGCGAAGGCATATTTTTAGCCACTCTACGCGGTCATGGTAGTGTGTGGCTTCAGAGTTTACCATTCTCCCGGCTGGCAGACCGGGTCCTTGCGAATGCCAGAGGAACAGCCAGCAACGATTCAGGCTCCGTACTTGGCGGATTGGGTAATCTTTTCAGTGACCGCTGAGTTTGAACAATCCTCCTTTCCTTCGGTCTAATCAGTCACCCACTTCGTTTCTTTTTCCTGAATTATGTCTTCGCTCGCCCATCGCATGAATGATATGCTGCTCCGTGCAGCAGAAGCCGGCGGCGCCGAAGACATGGAGGCCGTCGCCAAGTTGATCGCTGAATCCAATCAGGCACAGCGCCCGGTGGTGGAGGATTTGTTGGATGCCAGATTGGCCACGGAAGAAGATTTTCTTGGGGCCTTAAGCGGCTCCTTGGGACTTCCTTGGGAAGCTGAACTCAAACCCCGGAATTCCCGTCGTTTGAAGGATGTGTGCTCCTCGTCGGTGGCTCTGCGCCACCGGCTGTTGCCATTGTGGTTTGGTGATCCGGCCACTCAACAGCAGGACGAAAACGGGGATCTCACGCCTGAGGCGCAGACCGCCAATGATGCTGCTGGAGATGGCGGTCCAAAGGTATTGGCACTTTGCACCTACGATCCTTTCAATTTTCACGCCCGGCAGGCGGTTACTCAGGCAATCCCTTATCAAATTCAGTGGCACATGGCCAGCCGGACCCGGTTGCTCCAAGGCATTCAGAAGCTTTACGGGGTTGGTGCAGACACCTTTGATGCGATTTTGAAGGCGCGTGACCCGAACGACACGGCCGCGATGGATCTCAATGAGGAGACCAACGTTCTCGATGAAGACGACGAGGAAGCGAGCGTTGTCAAATTTGTCAACGCGATCATCCGGCAGGCGCTGCATCAACGGGCGACGGATATTCATGTGGAGCCGATGGAAAGTAGTTTGCGGATCCGGTATCGGATTGACGGCCTTCTCGTGGATGTGCCGGTACCGGAAAATATCAAGGCCCTGCAAAGCATGGTGATTGCCCGGCTGAAAATCATGTCCCGACTCGATATTGCAGAGCGCCGCCTGCCCCAGGATGGGCGTATTGGGCTCGAACTGGATGGCAATCAGATTGACGTGCGCGTGGCGACGGTGCCCACCGTCCTTGGTGAAAGCGTTTCCCTTCGGTTGCTCAACCAACAAAAATTCAACCTCGATAAGCTTGGGCTGATTCCGGCGGTCAGGAGTGTGGTTGATGGGTTGTTGCAGTTGCCAAACGGGGTTGTTTTGATCACCGGCCCGACCGGTTCCGGCAAATCGACCTCACTATACACGTTCCTTAGCGAGATTAATACGATCGATAGCCGCATCATCACGGTGGAAGACCCTGTGGAAAATAAGATTGAGGGGGTGGTTCAGATTGCGGTCAAGCCCGAGATCAATCTGACTTTCGCCAGTGCTCTCCGCAGTATTCTGCGGGCAGACCCTGACATTGTGATGATTGGGGAGATGCGTGACCTTGAAACTGTCGAAATCGCGATCCGGGCGGCTTTGACGGGACATTTGGTCTTCTCCACCCTGCACACCAACGATGCCATTTCCGGGATCACCCGACTTGTCGATATGGGAGTAGAACCATTTCTCGTGGCGGCGTCAGTGCGGGCCTTCCTCGCCCAGCGGCTCGTCCGACGGCTTTGTCAGAAGTGCAAGCAACCGGTCAACCTGTCGGCAATACAACTTCGCGCGGCAGGTTTTTCAGCCGCGCGGGAGGACCGGACCGTTTATAAAGCCAAACCCAAAGGCTGCGATTCCTGCAATCACACCGGATTTTACGGTCGAATTGCGATTTACGAAGTGGTGGTGGTTTCCAAGGCCATTGAAGATCTGATTGTGAGGCGGTCTGCGGAAGCCACCCTCAAGGAACTCGCTATCCGGGAAGGCTTCATTCCAATGCGCGACTACGGTTTCCACAAAGTCCTGCAAGGTGAAACTACCGTCGAAGAAGTCATCAGTGTGACTGCAATCGACATGACTTTGGGTGAGCCGGATTGATTATTGAATTGATGCAATGACCACGAATGGCCGGCGGGAGGAAGCCCGGGTTCGTGATCAGTTTTTCCCCGTAACGATTTTCCGATCATGGCAGTTTTCACCTACTCAGCTCTGAACAAGGCCGGCGTCCTGTCGAACGGTGACATCACCGCCAACGACCGTGCGGATGCTTTTCGTCGACTGGACCGGAACGGGTTACAGCCCGTCTCGCTCAAGCCCAAGGAGGAGGAAGGTGTCCCGTTGCCTGCGAAGGAAGTCAAATCCGCTGCCGCCAAGGAAAAGGGCAAGCCCGAAACAATCAAGGCCGTGGCTACGGTGGCCCCCAAACCTGCCGGTGCCAAATCGGCCGAACCTGAAAAAACGAAGGCCACGATTCCCCAGGGACCAGTCAAACTGAAGCGCGGCGATATCATTCTTTTTACGGAGGAACTCAGTGATTTGTTGGCCGCGGGCCTGCAGTTGGAACCAGCGCTGCGGATCATGGAAAGCCGGGATGAACTTTCCGGGGTCAAAGACGTGACGACCATTCTGCGGTCCCGGATCCGCGATGGCGCCAGCTTTTCCCAGTCACTCAAGGTGGCCAGCCCCAATTTTGGGGAACTCTACTGTAACCTCGCCGCAGCGGGTGAGATTTCCGGTGCTTTGCCCAAGATCCTGCGCCGCCAATCGGAATATTTGCTTTCGGTACAGGCTCTGACGAACAAAGTGACGGTGGCCATGATCTATCCGATCTGTCTGATGGTAGCGGGGTTTGCGGTGAGCATTTTGTTTGTTTCCTACCTGATTCCGCAGCTCACCCAATTACTCAAGAGCATGGGCAAGGAGTTGCCCATGGCGGCCAAGGCCGTGCTGGGCGTGGGCGATTTTGTGATGGGCTATTGGTGGGCGATTGCCCTCGTGATCGGCCTTGCGGTTTATGGTTTCCAGCGCATCACCAGTTCACCGGCCTACCGGGAACCATGGGACCGCATCAAACTGACCCTGCCATTTTTTGGCCCTCTGATCAGCCAGCGCTTTTATGTGCAGTTTCTCGAAACTCTCTCCAACCTGGTCGGCAACGGCCTACCTCTGCTGCGGGCCTTGGAATTGACCCGCGATGCCACGGTGAACCGCCATCTGCGCAGCCTTCTTACCAAGGTCATCGCCATGGTGGGAGAAGGAGGTTCACTTTCCCGATCGTTGCGCAAGGTTGGGTTTTTCCCTTCCCTGCTTACGGACATGATCACTGTCGGTGAACAGACCGGTGATATTGAACACTCCCTGGAGCGCACCGCAATGCGTTATGAGAAGGAACTGCAGAAGACTATCGACCGGGGCACCGCCATGGTCACCCCCATAATCATTTTCTTCATGGCGATCATCGTCGGGACCATGGCCTATTTGATGGTGTCCGTGATCCTTCAATCGGTCACCAGCATCAAACGATAAGGCCTCATTCAAACATGGCCTCAACTTGAACAAACAGGCGCAACGCGAATGTGCGGGGACCAAATTACGAGGGTTTGAGATGAAACTTGCCGGGGAACAGAGGGTCCGGGTGCGGTAAGGTTCGAATCTTGGCAAGCTGCGTGCGGCGTGTTTGATGTTTTGAATAACTGATTTTTACCCGCATACTCCATCCAGTCGGGACTTCTCCGGTTTACATTTCCGCAGCCGCCGGAATATTCTGCTCCCTATGGCAGAATTGAGCACAGCGTATGCACCCGGCGAGGTGGAAGAGTCGTGGTATGCCCGGTGGCTGGAGGCGGGGTGTTTCTCCGCGGATCCGGCTTCGGCAAAACCCGGTTACAGTATCGTGATCCCGCCGCCCAATGTCACGGGCATCCTGACCCTGGGGCATGTGCTCAATAACACCATCCAGGACATTCTCGCCCGCCGTGCGCGGATGAAGGGTTTTGGAGTAATGTGGCTACCCGGCACCGACCACGCGGGCATCGCCACGCAGAATGTGGTGGAGAAAAACCTGAAAAAACTGGGCACCATCAAGCACCGCGACGACCTCGGGCGCGAGGGGCTGGTGGAGAAGATTTGGGAGTGGAAAGACAAGCACGGCGGCATCATCATCCAGCAGTTGAAAAAGCTGGGCGCTTCCTGCGACTGGGCCCGCGAGCGCTTCACCATGGACGAGGACTACAGCCGCTGCGTGCAGCGCGTCTTCGTGGATCTCTACAAAAAAGGTCTGATCTACCGTGGCAAACGCATGGTGAATTGGTGCCCGTCCAGCCTCACCGCGCTGAGCGATGAAGAGGTCATCATGAAGCCGCAAAAAGGCGCTATGATTTATTTCAAAGTGCAGGTGGTGGAAGAGCCTGACACCTGGCTCACCATCGCCACTACGCGTCCCGAAACCATCCCGGGCGATGCCGCCGTGGCGGTGAATCCGAAGGACGAACGCTACGCCCACCTCATCGGCAAACACGTGCGCCGCGCCCTGCCTTTGGAAAATCAGGCCGCCATCCCCATCGTGGGCGATGACCATGTGGATTTTGAATTCGGCACCGGCGTGTTGAAGGTGACCCCCGCGCATGACAAGGCCGACTTTGAAATCGGCCAGCGCCATCAATTGGAAGTGATCGACGTGCTGCACCCCAACGGTGTGCTGAACGACCTCGCCGGCAAGGACCTCGCGGGCCTCGACCGCTTCGAGGGCCGTAAGAAGGCCATCGCGATTCTCAAGGAACAGGAAGTCCTCGAAAAAGAAGAGCCTCACAGCAACAACGTGGGTTATTCCGAACGCGCCGACGTGCCCATCGAGCCGCGCCTGAGCGAGCAGTGGTTCCTCAAGTATCCGAAAGTGGAGGAATCCAAGGCCGTGGTCGCCAGCGGCGAAATGAAGTTCTACCCGGAACGCTGGGCGAAGGTTTACGAGCACTGGATGGAAAATATCCAGGACTGGTGCATCAGCCGCCAGCTTTGGTGGGGACACCGGATTCCGGTGTGGAGTAAAACATTTCCAAAAGACGGTATTACCGGTCGTGCTCAAAGTATCTGGCAGGCTGGATGGGATGCTGAGGCGAGCGGGGATGCTTCAGGAACTATCCAATTAACCGCTGATACGGGTGGTAACATATCAGTGCAGAATATCGAAAACGGGGATGGATCAGTCACCATCGTCTGCGCCACAATCTCGCCTGCTGAATCCAAAGCGTTGGAAGAACTAGGTTTCACCCAGGACCCCGATGTCCTCGACACCTGGTTCAGCTCCTGGCTCTGGCCGTTTGCGACGATGGGCTGGCCGGAGGAGACGGCGGCCTTGAAGAAATTCTATCCGACCACCGACCTCGTGACCGGGCCGGACATCCTGTTCTTCTGGGTGGCCCGCATGATCATGGCCGGTTACGAATGGATGGGCGAACTGCCGTTCCGTAACGTCTATTTCACCGGCATCATCCGCGACAAGCAGGGCCGGAAGATGAGTAAGAGTCTGGGCAATTCGCCGGACCCCCTGGACCTGATCGCAAAATACGGAGCGGATGCCCTGCGATTCGGCATCATGCGCAGCGCGCCTTCCGGGTTGGATTTGAAATTTGATGAATCGTCCATTGAGGAAGGCCGGAACTTCGCCAACAAACTCTGGAATGCCTGCCGTTACCGGCTCATGCAGGGCGGGGAAATCTCTACCGGCGACGAAGCCCTAACGGCAGACGGCGTGTCCGTCTTCGCCCTCGATATCGCGGCCAAGCTTGACCAGCTCAGTCTCGATCTCGAAGCCGCTTATGCGGAATACAGCTTCAGCCAGATCACCGGATTATTGTATGATTTCTTCTGGGGGAACTACTGCGACCGCTTCCTCGAGGCCGCCAAGAGCGACTTCGCCCCGGACGCCGATCCCGCCCGCAAAGCCGGCACCCTGCGCGTGATGGATGCCGTGATCCGCCGCCTGCTGATCCACCTGCATCCCTTCATGCCGCACGTCACGGAGGAATTGTGGCGCACGCTCGGCTACGGCCCGGACGGCACGTTCCTCATGCAGCAGCCGCTGGCGACCACGCCGGTTTTGTCAGGAATTGATCCTGCGATCATCTCCGAAGCCCAGACGCAGGCCGCTGCTGTTTATGATAGCGCCAGCCGGGTGCGGAATCTGAAAACCCTCTGCGACCTCGCCTCCAACCGCACCGCCGACTTCATCCTGAAGCCCGCCGGACCGTGGGTCGCCGGGGTTTCGGAAACCCTGCGCCTGCTCGCTCAGGCCGGGACCATGAAAGTCGATCCCGACTTCAAACCCGGCAAAGGCATGGCTGGCACCCTGACGCCCTGCGGCGAAATCTTTCTGCTGCTTGGCGGCTTGGTGGACGTGGAAGGGGTGCGCGCCCGCCTCACCCAGGAACGCGGCAAGGCAGCCGAGGAAATCACCAAGGCTGAAGCCAAGTTGGGGTCCGAAACCTTCACCGCCCGCGCCCCGGCCGAGGTGGTGGAGGAACACCGCACCCGCCTGAAAGATTCCACGGCGCGTGTGGCACAGTTGACGGAGCTGTTGGAAAACCTTAGTTGAGGAGCAGGCTTCATCTTTTGTTCATCTTGAGCCGGTTATTTTCCCAAACCATGTCCAGCCTGACTGTCATCCCCGGCCTATCGCCTGAAGCGATCGAGCAGCTGACGGCTTGTGGGATTGAGTCGCCGGCAATGCTGGCGGCGATCCCTCCGGCGGAGCTGCACCGGGTCCTCGAACTAACCGCCTGGAAAAAGGGCCTCCTGAACCGGGCGCCAACTTTGGACACGGTGCATCATTGGGCCCGACTCGCCCGTGAGGTGGCCTTTCCGATGGAGGACGCAGGGGATAAAGATGACATTCCGGAAGCCATCGTGGTGCCCCGCAGGGAGAAACCCCCTGTCCTTGGCGGATATGTGCCTCCCGCCCAGCGCGCCCGGCTCGCCGCGGCCGGGTCACCGCCGCCCGCCGCGCCCATCGCTCCGCCGCCCGGCGAAATCCTGCAAGGTATCCCACTGCCGGGCTTCCGGACGGAGGCGCCTGCGGCAATGGTGTCAACTTCTGACAAGGAGGAATTGGTGTCATCGCGCTTCAATACTTTTGAGGACTATCAAACCGGAGCGATGCGGGTAGCCCCGTTGAGCCGGCACTCCATTGATGCTCCTCCCGAGCCGGTCGATCCTGCGGAAATGGAGCGGGTGGCGGCCAATGAGGAGATCCCCCGCACGACGCGGCGTGGGGTGGTGTATCCGGACCCGGTGCTGTTGGTGGTGGGGGCGCTGGTCTCCCTGCTGTGGCGGGTCGCGGTGGTGGCCGCCGTGGTGGCGGTGCCCTGGCTGTTCTGGGCCGTGCCGCAGCCCAGCGATTATGCGAAGGAAATTTATGTGGCGGCGGCCGTCCTCGCCGTGCTGGGGATCGCGCAGTTGGTGGTATTGGGCAAGGCCCGCTGCCGGATCTGCAGCTGTCATCTCTTCTATTCGAGGAATTGTGCAAAAAATCGCAAAGCACATTCCATCCCGGGTCTTGGGAAGACCGCCAGTCTCGCGTTGCATCTGCTGCTGTTCCAATGGTTCCGCTGCATGTATTGCGGCACTGCGATCAAATTGTGGTCCAACAAGAGTGAGCGGGGAGCAAAAACCCCGCCATTGATATGATCTGCCCCCCGTTGTTTGCCGCCTTGGTCCTGCATGCTTCCTGTGCCCTGGTGCTGGCGGCGCCGGTCCGCACCGTGGCGGGTACCGGCGAAAAAGGCTATAGCGGTGATGGCGGTCCGGCGCTGAAGGCCACCATGAACAATCCTTTCGGCATCACCCGGGGACCGGATGGTCTGCTTTATTTTTGTGAATTCGAGGGTCATCTGGTGCGGCGGATTGATCACAACGGCATCATCACCACGGTCGCGGGCACCGGCAGGGCCGGCTTCGGGGGCGATGGCGGTCCAGCCTTGAAGGCGCAGCTGAATAAACCGCATGAGATCCAATTCGGTCCCGACGGCCGGCTTTACATCTCTGACATGTCCAATCATGCCATCCGTGCTCTGGACCTGAAAACCGGCATCCTTTCCACGCCCATCGGCACTGGGAAACCTGGTTTTGGCGGTGATGGCGGCCTGGGCGGCCAGGCGCAGTTCCAAGATCCGATCAGTCAGACCTTCGGGCCGGACGGTCTGCTCTACATATGTGATCTGGGCAATCAGCGGGTCCGCACCTGGGACCCGAAAACTGGAATCGTGCAGACGGTTTGCGGCTCCGGGCAAAAAGCCGCTCCGGCCGATGGCGCGCCGTTTTCCGCCGCCACGCCGCTCAGCGGTCCGCGCACCATCGCTTTTGATGGCGCCGGCCAACTCTGGCTCGCCCTGCGCGATGCGAATTCCCTCTACCGCGTGGATTTAAAAGAGCGCGTGCTGCACCACATTGCTGGCACCGGCAAATCCGGGTTTGGAGGCAATGGCGGTGCCGCGAAGGAAGCACAACTGGCAGGTCCAAAAGGTCTGGCGATTTCCGCCAGCGGCAAGGTCTACATCGCCGACACCGAAAGCCATAGCATCCGCGTGGTAAACCCGAGGACCGGCAGGATTGAGGTGGTGGTGGGTGACGGCAAAAAAGGCGATGGCCCGGATGGCATGGCCAGCCGGTGCCAACTGGCCCGCCCCCACGGGGTGTTCATCGACAAGGATGGCACGCTCTATATTGGCGACAGCGAAAACCACCGGCTGCGCACGGTGGAGGTGGATTGAGGCCCCAGTTGCCTTGAAAGCGCAGCACCGACTGCAAGCCCCTGCGCCAGTGCTTGGGTCCGGGAGACTCCTGACAAAAAATCCCCGGAAGCCTTGCGGCCTCCGGGGATTTTGCTGCAGGAAAGGATGGTTCCTGAAATCGTGGGGAATATTTACTTCAACGCGAGCTTTTTGAGTTCGGCGGCCTTGTTGGTCTGTTCCCAGGTGAGGTCCTTGTCGTCCTTGCCGAAGTGGCCGTAGTTGGTGGTCTTGCTGTAGATCGGACGCAGCAGGTTCAGTTGCTTGACGATGTCGGCGGGCTTGAAGGAGAAGACTTTCAGGACGGCTTTGAGGATGGCGTCATCGCTGACGATGCCAGTGCCGAAGCTGTCGATGTGGACGCTGACGGGCTGAGGGTGGCCGATGGCGTAGGCAAATTGGATTTCGACTTTGGTGGCGAGGCCGGCGGCGACGATGTTTTTGGCAACCCAGCGGCCCATGTAGGCGGCGCTGCGGTCCACTTTGGAGGGGTCCTTGCCGGAGAAAGCGCCGCCGCCGTGACGGCCCATGCCGCCGTAGGTATCGACGATGATCTTGCGGCCGGTGAGGCCGGTGTCGCCCTGGGGACCGCCAATCACGAAACGACCGGTAGGGTTGATGAGGAATTCAGCACCCTTCAGCATTTTGGCAGGGAGCACCTTTTTGATGACCTTCTCGATGCAGAATTTCTCGATTTCCTTGTGTTCGATCCCGTCGGCATGCTGGGTGGAGATGACCACGTTGACGATGCGGGTGGGTTTGCCGTCGACGTATTCCACGGAGACCTGGCTCTTGGCATCCGGGCGGAGCCACGGGGCCTTGCCACTTTTACGGATAGCGGTGAGGGCGGCTCCGACACGGTGGGCATACATGATCGGAGCAGGCATCAGCTCGGGCGTTTCATCGCAGGCATAACCAAACATGATGCCTTGGTCGCCGGCGCCCTGTTCGGCGGTCTTTTTGCCTTTTGCCTTTTTGGCGTCCACCCCCTGGGCGATGTCCGGGCTCTGGGCGGTGATCAGGTTCATGATGAAAACCTTGTCGGCATGGAAGACATCATCGTCGTGCATGTAACCGATGTCGCGGATCGCGGCACGGATGATGGCTTCGTAATCGAGCTTGGCTTTGGTGGTGATCTCCCCGCCGACGACCGCGACATTGCTCTTCACATAGGTTTCGCAGGCGACGCGGCTGTGGGGATCCTGCTTGAGGCAGGCGTCGAGCACGGCATCGGAAATGGTGTCGGCAACTTTGTCAGGATGGCCTTCGCCAACGGACTCGGACGAGAAGATGTAGGAACGGGGCATGAGCGGCAGTGGGTTCGTTGAAGGGTGGGAGACGCGCCCGGGTTCCACTGGAGAACGGAACATATGAACGCATCAGGATATGTTGATGTATGGCAATTTGACGGGATTGGTCAATGGGGAAATGGGGGTGGGCTATCGTCAAAATTTCCGGGTTCGCACCGGGCGGTGATGTGCTTCGATGGAGGATGCGCTATCTTCTTTGCTTCATCTCGATCCTGCTGCCGATGGTGAGCGGCCAGGCGGTGGATTTGCCGCCGGGAGGGCGCGAAATGCTGCCGTCCCCGGACGTGAAAACCTATGTCGGCCGGGCAGCCGAACAGGGGGCGGCGGCGGAAACGGTGCCGGTGACGGGACGGTCGTTTACCACGGCCCAGCGGGTGATTCTGCCACAGAATCCTACCAATCCATGGGATGCTGGAGCCCGTTCGGTATTAGATGGCAGCCTTGGGGCGGGTGATATCGGATTGGTGACATTTGAAGCCCGGGCTTTGCCCTTATCGGGCCAGGACCCCGAAGAAGCCTCCGCCAGTGGGACGGCCTATCTGGAGGAAGCGGTCCCCCCGAAGTATCTGAAAGCCGCCCAAATGACCTTCCGCTGCGGCCCGCAGTGGCAGATTTATTACCTGTCCTTCAAAGCGGAACAGGCCATTCCGGAGGGCAAGGGAGCGCTGGTTTTCCATCTGGGCCAGCGGGCCCAGGCATTTGAGATCGGCCCGGTGCGGGTCTTGAATTATGGAACCGCGATCGCCCTCAAGGACCTGCCCCGCACTCCGGTGACCTATCGTGGACGCGCTGCCGATGCGGGATGGCGCAAGGAGGCCGCCGCCCGGATTGGCCAACACCGCATGGCGCCCCTCGTGGTCAAGGTGGTGGATGCCACCGGACAACCGGTGCCTTCCGCAGAGGTCTCGGTGCGCCAGGTGCGCAGTGCTTTTGGCTTTGGCACCGCGATCACGGCAAACTGGCTGACCCAACCGGGTCCGGATGGCGACGCCTACCGGAAGATTGTCGACGAGTGCTTCAGCCGGGTGGTTTTTGAAAACGACCTCAAGATGGGGATGTGGGAACAGTCCCTCAAAAATGCCCCGGAGAGTTCCTTCCGGTGGGAGAACACCCTGAAAGCCATGGATTGGCTCAAGGAGCGGGGCCTTCCGGTCCGCGGCCACTATCTTTGCTGGGCGCCCTGGGAGGAGTGGTCGGAAGCCTTGAGAGCGGAGCCTGACAAGATCAGAGAACGCATCCTCGCCCACATTCCGCGCGTGGCGGCCGAAGTGGGGGAGCGAGTGATGGAATGGGATGCCATCAATCACCTCGCCGGGTGGACCAAGAATATCGATGAAGTGACGGGACTGGATTTTTACACCGAAGTCATGAAGGCCTCCCGCATGGCCACCAAACTGCCGATCTGGGTAAATGAGGATCAGGTTTTCCGCCCTGGGCGCCAGCAGGAGGATTATTACACCCGGATCCAAAAGCTCATCGCGGATGGCCACAAGCCCGATGGGATCGGAAATCAGGCGCATTTTGACGACAGCTTCCTGCCCAGTCCGCAGGAGATGCTGGCCAACAGCGACCGCTTTGCCGCGCTGGTGCCGGTGCTGCAGATCACGGAATTCGACGTGATGACCAACGGGGATGAGCAACTCGAGGCTGATTACCTGCGGGACATCCTGACGGTTTGTTACAGCCATCCCGCCTACACCGGTTTCATCACCTGGGGATTCTGGGAAGGATCCCACTGGAAACCGCCGACCGCGCTGTGGCGGAAGGATTGGTCGGAAAAACCATCCGCCACCGTCTGGCGCGATCTCGTCAACAAACAATGGGCCACGCACGCCGCAGGCCAGACCGCGCCGGGTGGGGAATACACTGTCAATGCCCACCTCGGAACCTATGAAATCACCGTCACCGCGGCCGGGAAAACGGCGGTGGTCCGCGCCCCGCTGGTCAAGGACAGCGGTCCCGTTGTGGTGAAGCTGCCTTGAGATCCGCAGGTTGCGGGTCCCGCATGATCTCTTGCAAACGGCAGGCGCCAGGCTAAGGAAGCGGCCCCCCGGAAATGGCCTTGCAGGGCCGTTTCCTTTCCTAACTCCTCCCCCTCTTTCCCGATGTCCACCGAAACCACCCTGATCCTGTTCAAACCCGACTGCGTCCAAAAAGGCCTGATTGGCACCGTGCTCGGCCGTTTTGAGTCTGCCGGTTTCCGCGTGCAGGGCCTCAAGATGATGCACCTCAGCCAGGACATCCTGAAGGAACACTACGCCCATGTGGCCGACCGTCCCTTCTTCCCGGAAATCGTCAGCTTCATGCAGAGCAGCCCAGTGGTGGCGCTCGCCCTCAGCGGGGAAAACGCCATTAGCCGGGTGCGCGATCTGCTCGGTCCGACCGACTCCAAGAAGGCGCCTGCCGGCACCATCCGTGGGGATTTCGGTACCGACATGATGGTCAATATGTGTCATGCCTCCGACAGCCCGGAAGCTGCCGACGCCGAGGTGAAGCGCTTCTTTGCCCCCGGCGAAGTCTTTTAATCTGATCCGGTGGGAAACCACGGATTTCACAGATGACCCGGAGGGTTCCGGAGAGGATGTGGGATTCATGAACTCCGTGCCGTCTTTGGTTTTTCCTCCATGAAACCCTCCCGTCCCGCCCGTGCCCAGGACCCGCGTCAGGCGGTGCGCCGTCATCAGCACACCGACTACGCCAAGGCCCCCGAGATCGGGGACGAAGATGATCTCTATCAAATCGTCCGGAATCAGAAATCGCCGCTCCTGCTGATCCTCGACGGCATCACCGACCCTCACAATCTGGGGGCCTGCCTGCGCACCGCCGATGCGGCCGGAGTCCACGCCGTAGTGGTGCCGAAGGACCGGGCCGCCACCCTGACAGACACCGTGCGGCACATTGCCTGCGGGGCGGCGGAGAGCGTGCCCTTCATCCAGGTCACCAATCTGGCCCGCACCATGGAGAAACTGCAGTCCCTCGGGGTTTGGCTGGTCGGTCTGGCGGAGGAAGGCGGGCAGTTGTTATACGATATCGATCTCAAAGGCCCCATCGGCGTGGTGATGGGCGCCGAAGGCCCCGGGATGCGGCGCCTTACCGGTGAAAAATGCGATTTCCTCGCCCGCATCCCCATGGCCGGCAAAGTCGAGTGCCTCAACGTCTCTGTCGCCACCGGCGTGTGCCTATACGAGTGTGTCCGCCAGCGGCGGTAGACACCCGCTGACTTCGGCAGGGACGGAGCCCGCTGGGAAATGAGGGCTGGAACTGAAAGCTGCTTTTCCCCGGCAAAGGTCGAAGCCGGATCAGGATTATCTTCTCCGGACGGTGGAGTGGGAGGGCTCGGGAACCGTTTTGATGGCCTTCAGTTCGGCGAAGATGAGACGTCCCGCGCTGGTTTGGAGGGAGGAGCTGACCGTGGCCAAGGCGGTGGAGCCGAGTTTTTCCCGGGCGTGATTGACCACGATCATGGTGCCGTCCGGCAGATAACCGACGGCCTGGTGCTCGTCCTTGCCTTCCTTGACGAGGACCAGTTCGATGTCGTCGCCCACATTGAGAATGGGGCGCATGGAGTGCGCGAGTTGGTTGAGGTTGAGCACCATCAAACCTTGGAGCTGGGCGACCCGGCCGAGATTGCTGTCGTTGGTGAGGAGCCGGGCATCCAGTGACTTGGCGAGCTGGATGAGTTTGGTGTCCACCAGCTTTTCCTGAGGTTGATAGTCATCATGGATCGTGACGCTGAGGGACGGGGTGCGTTTCAGCTGTTCGAGGCACTCCAGGCCGCGGCGGCCGCGGTCGCGTTTGATGGGATCGCTGGAGTCGGCGAGGACGTGCAGTTCATCCAGCACAAAGCGCGGAATGATGAGGGTGCCGCCGAGGAATCCGGTAGCGCAGATCCCGGGGAGGCGGCCATCGATGATGATGTTGGTATCAACGAGCAGCGGCTGCTGGATCACGCCTTCGTTGCGGAAGCGGACGTAGGGGATGATGAGGGAGAATTCCTGACGGTTGCTGCGCAGGGCCAGCACGATGCCGAGATAGCCCAGGGTGAGGTAGATCACGAGAGTGAAGACGCGGTCGAATTCATCGGCATTGCCCCACTGCGGCGGGAAAAGGCTTTGCGCCCAGGGCACGCGGGTGAGCAGCCAGGCGCAGAAGACGCCGGTCATGAGGCCGAAGGTACCCGAGCCGAAGCTGCGGATGGTCATGTCCTTCAGCAGCAGGTCTGCGCCGACCACCAGTCCGCCGAACAGCGCGCCGAGCAGGCCGCCGGTGACCAGGCTCATGCCGCGCATCCCCGCCATGCCAAAGAAGACTCCCAGCAGAGTGCAGCAGATCAGAAAGATAATTCGGACGATGGGAATGGCGGAACGGGCGGGCATGGAAACCCCATTATGCACCGCAAAACGCTGGCTGTCAGGTGCGGAGTGCGCGGAGTCTGGGCTGGCACGCCTCGAGGGCGGGGGGGATTCTTTTTGCGGTCGCATCCGCAGCATGCCTGCCCCTTGATCAGGGTGATGCCTGACGTCGCCCTGCAGACCCTGTCCGACCACATTGCCACCCGATTGCGCATCGGGGAACTGCCCGACTACCCTGGGGCCATGAATGGCCTGCAATTGCAGAACCGGGGCGGCAGGATTGTGCGCCTGCTGGCCGCGGTGGATGCCAGTCTGCCGGTGATCCGGAAGGCTGCGGAGTTCCCTGGGCCCTCCCTGCTGATCGTGCATCACGGCCTGTTTTGGAAAGGCGCCCAGATGATTACCGGTGCGGCCTTTGAAAAACTGCGGATCGCGCTCGACGCGGATCTGGCCCTCTACAGCGCGCACCTGCCGTTGGATGTCCATCCGGTGTTAGGGAACAACGCCTGCCTCGCTGCCGCTCTCGGCTTCCGGAAGACCACTGCCTTTTTTGACTGGAAAGGCATGCCGCTAGGGCTCCGGGCCACCGTGAATCTCACCCGGGATGCCCTGACAGCCCGTCTCGCCAAGGCCGTGGGCGGTCCGGTCCACGTCTGTCCCGGCGGCCCGGAGCGCATCCGTCAGGTGGGCCTCATTACGGGCGGGGCTGGGTCGGAAGTCAGTGCCATCGCCGCCACCGGGGTGGACACGTTCATCACCGGGGAAGGCCCGCACTGGAGCTATCCGGCCGCCGAGGAGGCGGGGATCAACGTGCTTTACGGGGGGCATTACGCCACGGAAACCTTCGGGGTCAAAGCCCTCGCGGCGCACCTCGCCGCGGCCTTCAAACTGCCGTGGGAATTCATCGATCACCCCACCGGCCTCTGACCCGTAGCTCCGGCGCGTTTCCGCCGGAGGAAACCTGCCCGGCCGCTGCCGCGTATCTGCCCCGATGTTCCGCTGCTCCTGTCTTCTCTCATGGATCCCCGCCGTGTTGGTTTCCATGGGGTCCCTCATGGCGGGCGCTTCCGCGCAGGACACCTGGCAACAGGCCCTGCCGGGCTGGAACTGGCAATTCCCCCGCGACCACTTCACCCACGATGCCTTCCGCACCGAGTGGTGGTATGCCACCGGCCAGGTGCATACCGCCGCCGGAAGACGGTTTGGTTATCAATTCACCCTCTTCCGCCGTGGGGTGCGGCCCCCCGGCGACCGGGCCCCGGTGGCGTCGCGCTGGGTGGTTGATCACCTGCCGCTGGGGCATTTTGCCCTGACGGATATCAGCGGGAAGCGGTTTTACTTCGATCAGCGGCTGGAGCGCGGCGCTTTCGGGCGCGCTGGATTTGCAGGCCCGGACAGCCAGGAAAACCGCCTCGCGTGGGTCGGCGATTGGGCCATTGCGCTCCAGCCCGGGGAAACCTTTACCCTCCGCGCCACCCAACCCGGGGTCCTGCTTGACCTGGCCCTGGTGCCGACGCGCCCACCCCTCCTGAACGGGCAGCATGGTCTCAGTCAAAAGTCCGCCGGCGCGGGCAATGCTTCACATTATTATTCCCTGACCCGGATGAAAACCTCCGGCACCGTCACGGTGGATGGCACCTCGCATGCCGTCACCGGACTGAGCTGGCTGGACCGCGAGTGGGCCACCAACCAGCTGGGGCCGGACCAGGTGGGGTGGGATTGGCTGGCGCTGCATCTGAGTGACGGCAGCGACCTCATGCTCTATCAACTCCGGCGGAAGGATGGCACGGTGGACCCTTATTCCAGTGGCACTTGGCGTGCGGCCGATGGCACGTCGCGGCACCTGAAGCAGGGCGATTTTACCCTGACCCCGGTGCCGGGCCGCACATGGAGCAGCCGCAAATCCGGCGGCATTTATCCGATTGTCTGGCAGATCCGCATCCCGGCGGAATCCCTCACCTTGGAAGTTGCCGCGGTCCTGCCGGATCAGGAACTCGCGCTCGATCCGATCGCTTACTGGGAAGGGGCGGTGGATGTCACCGGCACCCGCCTGGGCCAGCCCCTGACTGCGGAGGGTTATCTGGAAATGACCGGCTACAGCGGTCCGCTGAAGGCGCTGAAGCAATGAATTTCCCGGCGGCTTACTGGCCGTCCTTTAGCGGGATGACGCCATCCTGACGGTCCAGTTCGATCTCAATGATCTGGAAATTGGGTTTTCGCCGTCAAATTCACCCTCCGATTTGCCGTGGATTCCACTGCCAACTTTGACGGCATCCTCGAACGGGGAAGCGCCGGCCATGGTGGTCTCGATTTCCAGCTGCTCACGGTGCTCCTCATTCAAATAGACCCCCATGATCATGTGACCGGGCACCGTGACCAGATAGGGATCGAGTTCCATCTCAGAGTGAAAAAAGGGCGCAACGGGTCAACATAATGGAGGAATTGATAGGGAAAAGGATTCGGTGGAGTTGATGTAGAGTGTAATGCAGGCCGATGGATAGGTGTTTTTTTCCGGCGTGAAGCGGTGTAGAAGGGCTTCATGCAGACTCACGGATTGAATGCCGGGCTCCGGGCCATGCCGCCCGCCATCCGGCACGATGGAAAATTTATTACTCTGGTTCCGCAGGAAGCGGCCCGCGAGGCGGAGGAGCTGTTCCACATCTCCCATGGCTTCCCGGAAGCGGAGGCGCTCTGGCGTTATCTGCCAGTGGGACCGTTTCCGGACGCGGGCGCGCTGGAGGATTTTCTGCGGTCGTGGGGGAACACCCCGGATGTGGTGGCTTTTACCGTCCGGTCGGCGGCCCATGACGCGGCGGTGGGGAGCATTTCGCTGATGAGTCTGCGTCCCGTCCATGGGGTGGGGGAGCTGGGCAATATCTGGTTTACCCCCGCGGCCCAGCGCACCCGGGCCAACACCGAGGCCAATTACCTGCTGCTGCGGCATTGTTTTGAGGATCTCGGCTACCGCCGCATGGAGTGGAAATGCCACGCCCTCAACGAGCCCAGCCGCCGGGCCGCCCTGCGATTGGGATTTTCCTACGAGGGCACTTTCCGCCAGCACATGATCGTGAAGGGTGAAAATCGCGACACCGCATGGTTCGCCATGCTGGATCACGAATGGCCCGAGGTCAAAGCGGCCTTGGAAAGCTGGCTCTACGCGGGGAATCCGGGGCCACTCCGCTCCCAAGCACGACGCTTGGACAAAGAGGGGGCCTGAGTGTTTAAGAACGAGCCCGCGAACGAGGATTGGCACCGTTTTGATTATGAAATGCGTAAATAAGCACAAGCATTACAGTTTACCCTTGTGAAATTCAATAATTTTGATACATGCAAGGAATTACATAAAATTTCATGGAGAGAGCCCGGGTGATTCAGTGGCTAAATCCAGACCCTGGTTCTGCCAACGTGCGGTTCTGAAGAAAACAATCCCCACATCATTTTCAAACCAACCCACCACTCAACCCCATGGAAATGGAAGCCAATCTTGTCGAACGCGTGGCCCGTGAGCACGAAGCCCACACCGAGCGCGATGTCCTCGCCGAAAGCATCCGGCTGAAAAACAAATTTCCCCATCTCGGGGTCTATCCCTCCAAACAGCGGCTTTATGCCACCATGGACCGCCATACCGCGGATCTCCGGGGCAAAACGATCCTCGACTACGGCTGCGGCCGGGGCGAAATGGCGATGAAGTATCTCCGGAATGGAGCGGACAAGGTAGCCGCCATCGATATTTCCGAAGTGTATGTGGAGGATCTCCGGCAGCAGGCGGAAGCGGCAGGCATTTCCAAAGCGCGCTGCGACTTCCGGGCGATGGATGCCCATCGCTTGGATTTTCCCGATGCCTCCTTTGATCTCATTGTCGGCTACGGCATTCTGCATCACCTCGACCCCCGGATTGCCTTCCAGGAGATCTACCGGGTGTTGAAGCCCCAGGGTCGGGTATTGCTCCAGGAGCCTTTGGCGGATAACCCGCTGCTCAAACTCTTCCGCAAGTCCACTCCCCATGCCCGCACCGAGGACGAGGCACCCTTCACGGCGGCACAGGTCCGGTCATTTGAGAGCCAACTCGCCTGGCGCACGGAGTCGGTCTACTGCGGGGTGGTGGAAATGCCGGTTTCGCTCGTGACCTCCAAACTGATGCCCTCCCACCCGGAAAATCTGTTCCTGCGCATGGCGGACAAGGTGGAGAGCTGGCTGCACCGCCACCGGCTCCTCCTCGGTTGGAATCAATACATCGTCTTCAATCTGGTCCGGGCGTAACCAGGGACCCGCGGGCAAAATGGCCGCATACCAGCTCTATCGGTGAGACGAAACCAGTGGAGTTTACGGCAAAGCGTGATCGATTATCACCACTTTAGTAATTTCTAGAATGACTCACGCTGCCGCTGCCCAGTCCCGCACTCGTGCCATGGGCTTGGCCGTGGTGAGCTCCCTGGTGTCGAAAGGGGGGACGGCACTGCTCATGCTGGTGTCGATTCCCTTGGCCTTCAAGGTGTTGGGGGAAGAACGCTTTGGGGTTTATGGGGTCGTGCAGACCATGATGTGGTTCATCACCATGTCGGATTTGGGGATGGGGCCCGGGATCACCCGGCGCATCGCCGGAGCGGTCGCCCGGGGGGATCGGGAGGAAGAAACGGCGGCGGTGGCGTGCGGGTTTTTCATCACCCTCGGCTTCGCGCTGGTGTCGGCGGGGCTTTTTGCCACCCTGATGCTGACGGTGCCGGTGACGACTTTGTTCGGGGACGGTTTTGCACCGGTGGCGGATGAATTGACGCGGAATTTGTGGCTGTCGGGCCTGATGTTCCTTGCGATGCTGGTAGTGAACATGCTGGAGCGGAGCCGGGAAGGGTATCAGGAAATCCACATCGGGAATGCCTTTGGGGCGGCCCAGAATCTGATCGCGGCCGCGCTATTGTTTTTCGGGGTGCAGCACTGGCCGACCGTCACGTTTTTGCTTTTGTCAATCTATGGGGTGCAAGCGGTGATGATGACCGCGAATGCCGGTTTTCTGATCTGGCAGCGCCCGTGGCTCTGGCCCCGCTGGGGCCGGATGCAGGGCGGACTGGCCAGGCAAATGATCGTCGAGGGTTTGGCGCTCTTTGTCGCGGGCAGTGTGGCTCCAATTTTTCAACGGGAGGGCACCAAGTGGTTGCTGGGGCAGATGGAGGGCCCGGGAGCCGTAGGGCGTTATACCATCATGATCCAGCTCGGGTTTTTCCTGTATGGATTCGTTTTCATGCTGAGCCGTCCCCTCTGGCCGGCGGTGGCGGATGCGGTGGCGCGGGGGGATCTGGACTGGGTGCGGGCGGCGCGGACGCGGATGCGGGCGTGGTTTCTGCCGCTGGCGGGGTTGACGGTGGGGGGATTCACGGTGCTGGGACCTTGGGTGACCGACCATTGGCTGGGGAAACATGTGGAGCTGGGGCGGAGTGATTTTGCCCTCTTCAGTCTGTCCTTTGTGCTGATGGTGTGGTCCCACCTCCACTATGTCCTGTTGGCAGGCAGCGGGGTGATCCGGCGTCCGGCTCTGGTGTTGGCACTGGAAACCGTGGCAGTGCTGTTGCTGGCCTCCTTTGGGATTCATCACTACGGACTGTCCGGCGCCCTTGCGGGGAATGCGGTGGGAGTGCTGTTGTTTTCGGCCTGGCTGCTGCCGGGCATGTTGAGGAAATCCCTGCGTCCCACCGGTCCCGGGGGGCAGCGGGAAACCGGGGACTTTCCTGGGGTGGGAGGCGTGGCCCCGCAGACACCGGGATGAATGTCCGCCTGCCATTGCAGATTGCGGTTTGGGTCTATGGTCTTTCCTGGGCCTTCGACTACCGTGCGGCGGCGGATTCCGGCGGGTCCCCGGTCCAGTATGTTTTTTTCGCCATCACCCTGGCGAGCGCCGCGGTGGTGGTGATGTTGGGTTTCCGCCGGCTCTTTGCGCTCCCCATGGGGTGGGTCACCCTCGGCTGGATGGCTTATATGGCTTCCACTCTGGTGGTGGCGTTATTGAACCACGTGGAGTTCACCTGGTATTTCCGGAATGCCATCCCGCCGCTGCTGCTGCTCACCAGCCTGTGCGTCACCCAAGTCGCGGCAGCCAGCGGATTGTCCTGGCGGGATGTGTTGTGGCCCCTGCTCATTGCCAGCGTGGTGAATGTCCTCTGGCGGATTTTCTACGCGCTCTTTGTGGCGGGCATCCCGATTGAACTCGTCCGGGTGGAATTACTGAGCCCCTGCCTGCCCTTCCTGATGGGGTATCTTTTTTGTGCCCTCATGCTGAGCCGGCGGATGCCATGGCTGGCGATTTTTATCGGGGCGGTGGGGACGATGTCCTACGTGCTCAGTGTCACGCGGTCAGCCGTGCTGATTCTGGGGGCGGCGGGATTCGGGGCGCTGGTGGCCTTGTGGCTGGCGAGGCGCGAGGGTGTTTTGCCCCGGGGGTTCGGCAATGTAAAACTGGCGCACTTCCTCGTGATGATCGGATTGCTGACCGGCACCGCCGGAGTGACGGCGGTGGCTTTTCCCCTGGTGGTCGAGCGGTGGGCGGAGCGGCTTTTCAATGCAGCGGGTGCCGAGTCCTCTTCGGCCGATCCCAGCGCGCTGACCCGTTATGCCGAGACCAGGGCTTTTTACGATTTGCTCAGCGAGGAACCGATGACCTGGATCTACGGGCGCGGGCTCGGCGCGCCGTATTATTGGGACGAAAGCTACGCGGTGGAATTGGCACAATACACCTACGGCAATGAGGATCTCTTCCGGGCCGAAAGCCGCGATATCCGGTTCCCCGGGCACTCTATCTGGACCTACGCCGTCTTCTCGGGCGGAGTGATTGGGGGCCTGTTTTATGTGGGATTGTTTGCCGTGGCGGTCGGGATGTCCCTGCACTCGACCCAACTGTTGCGCCAGGTCAGGGATTATCCGGTGGAGGTGGCTTTTTTGCCGTTCATCGTGCTGATGGCTTTCCTGAGCCAGAGCCTGACGTTCAATCCCTTCATCGAGCGTTGTGGCGGACTGGTGCTGGGAATAGTGATCGGATTTCCCCAATTTTTGTATCATCACGCCTGGTGCCAGACCCGGCACCGCCCGTGACCGGGGTTCAGCGTACCACGTAACCTGCTTCATCTGCGATCCAGCCGGGGGGCAAGGCATCTGTCAGCAGTCCAGGCAAGAGCCGCCCCGGGCTGTCATGGCGATGGCCGGTCTGGGGCTCTGCGGTGCGGGTCGCCAAGGGAGGATCGGGGAGGCTCACGGCCACCAGCAGGCCCGCCGCCTCATGTGTCAGACCCTCACAGGTCAGGGCGCCGGTAGCAGCGGCAAGGGCCGTCGCGGTGGAGTCCGCCATGGCCTCGCCGGAAGCCGTCCAGTGCAGGAAAATGCGGAGGGAAGTCCCCGGGACGGTCAACGCGGCCGCAAGGGCCGGTCCTCCGAGGGCGAGGGTGGGTTTATACTCCGCCAGCCACGCGGCACCGGCGCGGGGGTCCTTGGTTTCCGGAGTCATGATCAGCGTCAGGCCACGTCCGAGACACGACCATAGCAGCGCCTGTCCGCCGGCGGAAGCGAGGGGGTAGCAGCTCAAAATCACGTCGGATTGCCGCAGGAGATCCGTGGCCCGCAGCATCTCTGTCTGCGCCAGCACAGTGTGATCGGTGAGTTGGGTCAACGTCAGCGATCCGTCAGGACCGCAGGAAATCCATCCCAGTCCGTCCTCTCCGGCCCGCCACTCCACTCTGAGGCGGCGGACGCTTTCTGTGGCGAGGGCGGCAAAGCCGAAGTCTCCCAGCACCCGGAGATCATCCAATTCCTCCATCTCCGCCTGCAGGTCGAGAAAGTGATCCGGCCAGGGCGCGTCCGCATGGGCGGCCCGCAGCGAGGTGTGGGACACCGCACTGCCAATTTTTTCCCGGATCAGAAACGCCGCCAGCTCCGGTGTGCCCAGCAGGCCAGGCGGCAACAACACCGGCACTTTGCCGGCCAGCTTGAGGGCCAGCATTACCAGCACCGCGGCGGCTCCGTCCGGCAGGACCACCAGCACCCGGCCGAGGGTAAAGGGTTCCCAGCGCCGCGCGAGGTGCATCGCCTGGGCAAACAGCGTGCCGCGGCTCAACCGGCGGCCGGGGTCACCCCGCACCTCCGCATCCGCCAGCGCGAGGCGCCAGGGGGCCTGACACAACCCTTCGGCCATGGCCAGACGCAGCGTGCGGTTTACTTCCGGGCGTGCGTGCAGGCCCTCCGCTGCGAGCCGCCGGAACGCATCCCGGGCGTGGTCGGCACTGACTTCAGCCGGAAGCATCGGCTCGCCCCATACTGCCGTCAGATGCGCCGGAAAATGGTGCGGCCATTTGGAGAAAAACCGCCCGCCTTCAAACGAGAAAATGGACCCCCATAACGCATCCAGGTAAACCGGCACCACCGGCGCCCCGGCCCGCCGGGCAATCAATACGAAGCCTTTCCTGACTTCATTCATGAACCCCGTCCTGGTGACCTGGCCCTCTGCGAAAATGCACACCAGGTTCCCCGCCTTGATCGTCTCCGCCATGGTCAGGATCGCATCCTTGGCCCGCTTTTCCGAAATCGGCACTACCCCAAACAACCTCATGAACCGCGCGAGGAACGGGTTCTTGAAAAATTCGTCGAACACCGTGAACACCACCTCGCGGTCACAGGTGGCTGACAGGACGAGGGCATCCACATAACTGACGTGATTGCAGATCAGCAGCGCCCCGCCGGTTTCCGGCAACCGTCCGGCATGCAGGCTCCGCGTCCGGTAAAGCACCCGGATCAATCCCAGTACCGTAAAACGCAAAAAGCTCTGCGGGATGATCCGCAGCACATAAACTGAAGTCGCGAGGCAGAGCACTCCGAGCATGGCAAACTGCCACAAGACCGGCACCCCCAGCTTCATCCAGATCCATTGCAGGGTGATCGCGATCATCATCGCCAGCGCATCCAGCAAGCCCGCCGCCGACAGCATCCGGCCGCGCACCCGGGGCACCAACAGGTCCTGCAAATACGCATTCAACGGCACCAGGAACACCGCGCTGGCTCCTCCCACCCAGAACATCAGACCCCGGAACATCAGGCCCGCCGGGTCCACTGCCAGCGTCGCCACCGCGCCCGCCGCCATGCCCAGCCCGCCCAGCGGCACCAGGCCCAGCTCGATCTTTTCCGCCGACAGCCACGCCGTCAGCATACAGCCCGCGGCCACCCCGGCTCCGACGAACGCAAACAACATCCCGCTCCGCTCCGCCTGGGACGCTTCATTCGGTTCGATCTGCGTCGCCAGCTGGATCAGCATCAGCGTCAGCATCACCGAGGAAAACCAGAAGTAGGAAACTCCCAGCGCCGTCAGCCGCAGCTTCTTCACCCGCAGCAGTTCCCCGAGGTGGTGGAAATGTTCCACCATCATCCCGCGGCGGAACGGCTCATCGGTATGCGAATTCGTTTCCTTCATCTGCAGCGATAGGATGACCATCAGCAGCGAGAACAGCGCCATCACCAGCACCGTCCAGCAGGCGGCCATCCCCGCATCCGGCGGCTGGCCGGTTTCATAAAAATGCTCAAAAATCTTCCCCCCGACCCACTGCCCGCTGACAAACGCCAGGATGGCCGACATCTGCACCCATCCCGAAGCCATCCCGATAAAACGTTCCCCTACATACTCCTTCACGATCCCGCCTTTGGCCGGCTGCAGCACCGCCGCCTGCAGCGCCAGCAGGAAAAAGAGCGCCGTCGCCGTCCAGAACCAATCCAAGGCAAATGCCCCGGCACACAACAGCAGCAACACCACCTGCGCCACGCTGGACCAGAGCACCACCTGACTCTTCCGGTAACGGTCCGAGACCCACCCCGCCACCGGCGCAAAAAACAACAGCGGCACCACCAGCAGCGCCGAGACAATGTGCGGATACCGTTCGCTGGCCGCCTTGTCCAAAAACACCTTGGCCATGCCCAGCAGGGTGAACTGGGCCACCTTGTCATTGAAGGCATTCTGCGTCTGCACCACCAGCAGCCGCCAGAGCGAGCCCCAATCCGGCCGCTGCACCGCGGCACCAGGGCCGGACATATTCCCGGAAGCGGGCAAAGTGGAAATCGCGGAGTCAGGCATGCAGAAGAATAGGGCTGCATTTTCACCCCGCGCCGCCAGGGAAGCAAGAGCCGGAAGCAGGGCCTTGTGCCGAGTGCGGCATCCCTTTCATGCTTACGGAAGCCGGGCTCCGGGACTGGTTTTCAGGGGAGATACAAAGCGGCCGTCTGGCATGACCGGCACGTCGTCCACACCATCTTCCCCGATCACAAAAACCGTCCCGCTGGGGGCGTCCCAACGAACTGGCTTCGCTTCGTAAGGATCAAGGGGCACGCCGGGTAGATAGTCCGGCACCAACTCCTGCAGGCTGCCGGGCCGGTGGCCTTGATGGGCGAGCGACCAGCGTTTTGCCGCCACGGCAGTCAGGCAACAGCGCCGGACCGCTTCGAAGGCGAAAAACCAGGATTCATCGTCCAGCAATCGAAGGGCAGCCGTACTGGCCAGCACCCGTCCGGTGCGGTTGGGCTCCACGCTGATGAATGAAAGTTTGCTCTCGAGTTTGAGGACCGTATACAAATCCGCCACCTTTTGCCGGCCTTTCGGGCCTTCCAGAAAAATCACCTCTCCCAGCTGCGAGTAAATGTCAGTGAAGAGATTCTGCTCGGCTCCCTGCTTGTAGCGCATTCTGATCCACCAGGCGGGAGGCATGGGATCGTCGCAGCACGCCGAAAAAAAGGCCATGGGATCAGCTTGCCTGCCTGAGTGAAACAAAGGCTGTGCACGGTCTTCCATCTGCTGCCAGTAATCGCGCGCCACCAACTGAAGGAACTCTTTCTGATGGAAACCAGAACCCGTGAATATGGCTTGCGCCTCCGCCAAATCCTCAGCGGAGGCGGGGTATATGGCCAGTAGATGAAAGACGAGGAAATCCGTTTGCGCCAAAAAATACATCGCGAGTTTGGAGCGGTCAGGGGTGCCTGCTACGGCCCAATACCGTAGGGCCATGTTCCTTGCTTCCGTAATCCAACGCCGCGCGTCCATGGCCTTGTTTTGGCGGGCAAGATCCATAGCTTTTGCGAGGAAAATGTTGGTTACCGCCTTAAAATCGTCTCCACCATACCACAGGGAAAAATCTTCCTCTGGAGACCATGGGGATGGGCGGTCAGCCCGCGGAGAGGCAGGCCCTGTAGGTTTTTGCAGGGATTGCTGCACCATCTGTCTTGCGGCGGGCGCGGCATCCACCAAGGGCTGCATGATTTCCTGATCCCATGCAGCCCGGAGTCCGAGGATTTCCTTCTGCTGTTTTTGATGGGTCCAGTCACCCCGAGGTCGGCGCATGGACGCAACGCCTTCCAAGAGAAGCTCCAATCCGTTTTCCTCTGGCTGGTAAACTACCGTTTCCGTCCTCGCTAAAAACCCTTCCGGCGCCCGGACGGTTTCATCCCTGATGAGCTGCACCCAGCCCAGCCACCCCAAAAACAAAGCCAATCCGGTCCAGAATGAAACCTTGACCCAGCGGGGCAGGGGAGACGGTCTGTCTGACGGCATGTCGCCACGCTAACCACCAGGCGGGCCGCAGGCGAGAAAAAAGCGGCCGGGAAATTTCTTTGAGCCCCGGGCGCGGAGCGATGCGAGTGCCGGTCGCTTACGCCGCCGTGACCTGCCAAGTGTGGATGACGGGATTGACGATGTCCTTCACAAACCGGTCGGCGTGGACGGCGGCACCGGATTCCCCGAAGAGATAGACCCGGTGGTTGATCTTCAGGCTGGTGATGGCGAAGGCCGCGCCGGGGGTGCTGTGATGGTGCGCAAGGATGGTTTCCTTCTCGTGGTCGAGGGCGCCGGCTTTCATGCCGTAGTCGAGGAAAAAGGCGTAGCCGTCGAGGGCAGGGGCATCGCCGGTGCGCAGCTCGTGGCTGACGGGGTCGGCGAGGACTTTGGTGAGGAAGGCCACGAGGGCGGCTTCATCGCCGGTGTAGTCCACCGTGTAGCGCCGGGTGTGGCGCGCGGTGAGCTGGGCCGCGAGCGGCGTGTAGAGCAGGGCGTTGGCGTCCCCGGCGTGGTCGAAGCGACCGATGACTTCAGCTTGCAAGCGCATGTTCAACCCGGGTGAGAACTTCGTTATAACCTTCGACGAGATCGCCGAGATCCTGACGGAAACGATCCTTGTCCAGCTTCTTGCCGGTCTCGCTGTCCCAGAGACGGCAGGTGTCCGGGCTGATTTCGTCGGCGAGGACGATGTTGTGTTTGTTTGGATAGAGGCGGCCGAATTCGAGTTTGAAATCCACGAGGGTCAGGTTGGCCTTGGCGAAGAAATTGGTGAGGGTCCGGTTGATCTTGAGGGCGGAGCGTTTGATTTTTTCCATCTCATCGCCGCGGGCGAGGGCCAGCTCGCGGATGTGCTCGTCGTTGATCATGGGATCGCCCAGTTCGTCGCTCTTGTAGTAGCACTCGATGATGGGCTGGCGCAGTTTGTGGCCTTCCTTCAGGCCGGTGCGTTTGATGAGGGAGCCGGCGACCACGTTCCGGATCACCACCTCGATGGGGATGATCTCCACGCGCTTCACAATCAGGGTGTTCTCGGTGTCATCGCGGACGAAGTGGGTGGCCACGCTGTCGCGTTCCAGCAGTTCGTAGAGGTGGAGGGAGAGGCGTTTATTGAGGGCTCCCTTTTTGGCGAAGCTCTCTTTTTTCGCGCCATTGAAGGCGGTCGCGTCGTCCTTGAACTCCATCAGAAGTTCGTTCGGGTCCTCGGTGGTGAAGAGCCGTTTTGCCTTGCCTTCGTAGATGAGTGACATGCCGGGGAGGGGGAGGGTGGGAGGTGGAAAATCGAGCGGAAAGGCTTGCACTAGGCCCCGGCTTGGCATGAGTCAAGGCGAGATGCCTTCGCCCACTCCGACCCCATCCTGCCTGTCGTCGCTCGCCCGCACCGCCATGGAAGCGTCATGGCCCCTGCTCAAGGCGGGCCTGTTCCAACTGGATGCCGAGACCGCCCACCACGTCACCCTGCGCGGCCTGAAGCTCGCGGAAAAGGCCGGATTGCTGCGCCTGCTGCCGCCACTTGCCGAGGCCGCGCCGGTCACGGTGGCCGGGCTGCGATTTCCGAACCGGGTGGGGCTTGCCGCGGGTTTGGACAAGGCCGGACAATGCGTGAACGGCTTTGGGGCGATGGGTTTTGGCCATGTGGAAATCGGCACCCTGACGCCCCGTCCGCAGCCCGGCAATCCCCAGCCGCGCCTCTTCCGGATCGTGGAGCGCGAAGCCATCGTGAACCGGATGGGCTTCAACAATCCTGGCATCGCCCAAGGGCAGGCCAACGCCGCGGACCGCACCTTTAAAGGAATTCTCGGGGTGAATATCGGCAAAAATTTCGACACCCCCAATGAGCGCGCGGCGGAGGATTACCTGTTGGGTTTGCGTGGCGCTTGGACCTGGGCGGATTACGTCACGGTAAATCTCAGTTCCCCCAACACCAAAGGGCTGCGGGACCTCCAGCAGGACGACGCCTGCCGGGCGCTCATCCGCACCCTCCAAGCCGAGCAAAAGCGGCTCGCCCAGCAGCACCAGCGTCACGTCCCGGTCTTCATCAAAATTGCCCCGGACCTCGAGAAGGAGCACCGCCGCAGCCTCGCCCGGTTGTTTGTGGAGGAGAAATTGGAGGGCGTCATCGCCACCAACACCACCCTCAGCCGCACCCATACCGAAGGCCTGCGCTACAGCAGTGAGAGCGGCGGTCTCAGCGGCGCTCCCCTGACGGCCCGCGCCACCGCCTTTATCGCGGGGCTGGCGCAGGATATTGATGGCGCGCTGCCGATTATCGGGGCGGGTGGTATCATGTCGGGGGCCGATGCCGTGGAGAAACTCCACGCCGGGGCCACCTTGGTGCAGCTTTACTCCGGCCTGATATACCGGGGCCCTGGGCTGGTCCGCGAGTGTGTGGAATCCTGCTCGTCAGGGCTGGCGGATGCCGCGCGCCGCTGAGCCGCGGGAAGAGGGCTCAAAGGATCGGTTGGTCCGCCAAGGCGGTTTTCCTGTTCCAGCCACTTGAGGGCCGCCCCGACGGAACGGAAGACCGCGGCGCTGAGGCCGGCCGTGTCCAGATTCATCTGCACTACCCGGCACAGGCCAAACAGGAGATCTCCCGGAGCAATCAGGACGTGGCAAGGCAGCATGGGGTTGAAGATGGCCTGCCGGGCCAGTTGGCGGCCGAAGGAAGACGCATCATCAAGCGACGTCTGGCAATGCGTGACGCCGCTGAAATCCAGCACCCGGGTCCGGCCGGGGAGCTGACTGCAAGCCTCGCAAATGACCTGCCATCCCTCTCCGCCCAAGGCACCTCCGACCGCGAGAATGGGCACCCCGTGCTGATCTGCCTCCATGAGCGTTACGGTCAGTTGGTTTTGCATGAGTGAAGGGTCGATAAAGATGGTATCCATACAAACGTTGAAACAGGAACGCCCGTATAGTAACTTTACATGACTGTAAAAGCAAATTATTATCAAAGAAAACATTTTGACGAGCATTACAAATTAGTTTACAAATTGGAATGAGTAAAAAAGACCGGCTGGAAAAGGTGGCGCGCCATGTCTTGACCCGTGAAGGCCTTTCCGGCTTTACCATGGAACGGTTGGCGGAAGCTGCCGAAGTCTCACGTCCAACGGTTTACCAATATTTTGGATCCCGGGAAGGAGCGCTCGCGGCGACGGCTTTGAGCACCATTGCGGTATGCAGCAAGTTGTTTGAATCGGCCCAGCGTTTCCAAGGCGCCCCCCGTGAACAAGCCATGGCACTCATGACGGGCTTCGAAGTGTTGGCCCGTTTCGAGCCGGACCACCTTGAAACGTTGGAATTTCTGGGGATGCCCTGGATCAAAAGAGCTCTTCCCTCGCCGCCATTGGATGCCCTGCAGGCGCTCGTCACGGGCTTCGGGGCCCGCTTGACGGGGCTGATGCAGCTTTCGGTGGAACAAGGCCAATTGGCGCTCCCCTCAGGCTATCCCATGGCGGCAGCCGCCTTCCATACGCAAAATTTCTATTACGGCATCTTTTTTGCCGTCGCCCGCCGCCGCATTTCTTACGATTTATATGCCAGTGATAGCCCGTGGGAGTCCTCCCGGCGCGGACTGCATGTCTACTGGGATGGGATCGGCTGGTCCCCGAAAGCGGGCGACTCGGACATGGAAGCCTTGCATGACCGCATCCTCCGGCAGTGTTTTCCCGACTACTGGCTACGCATCAAAACGGATGAATTGAAGCGCGGACTGGATACCCCGCTGGCGGAGCCCCTTTCCCATTCCATTCCAGAGCCGCGGAGCCGCGCCCGGGCCCTCAAGCCTTCCTGAAGCCGGACGGATTCGATCCACTTTGACCTGGCGGCCGGCTAAGCTGGCATTTTGCCAGACGGGAGCCGGGGACCTCTGGCAGGCTGCCAATCAGGTAGCGGGCCCGGAACGGGCCGGGCTTTGATAACCGGTTGATGATAAGCGGTCAAAGCAGCGGATGGGCCCGGGGCACGCTTCATGCAGAAGAGCTGGGTGGAAGCTGGAGATTTCCTCCACTCCTAGTCCTCAATTAAAAAACAGCCATGAAACCGACCACCCGCTCCTCTTCCCTCCGTCCCCGCTTTGGCCTGCTGGGTTTGGCTCTTGCCGCCGTGGCCGTCAGTTCCTGCCGCACTACCGAAGGCCTTGGACGGGACATGCAGCATCTTGGCAACAAGATCGAGCACTCTGCCGAGCGCCATCTGTAGATGGCCTTGGGAACTGCCCATCACTGATGCTTTTCCAACCAAACCCTTCTATGAACGAAACACCCTTTGCCCGCGATGAAGCCATGAACTACTTAGAGCCGTTGGTGGAAATCGGCCGAGATGCCAATATTGACTTCGTCCATTCCGCCCATCAGGCGACAGATCTTGGATTGAAAATGCTGCCAAACCAACAAGCCATGGCACGGGCCGCCAGAGTGGATGAATTCCAGCAACTCCAGGCCGGGCATGGCCAAGCCGGGATTGATAACTCCGGCAGTGTGACCGGCACCCTGCACCGGGCATGGATCAACCTGCGCCCGGCGATATCCAATCCATCACGACCTCGTCATTTTGGAGGAAGTGGAGCGCGGTGAGGATGCCGCAGGAGCGGCTGATGGTGAGGCCCTCGAACCCCGGGAAATTCCGCTGCCGCGATCCATTGCAGCCGTGCTGGAACAGCAGTTCCTCAAAATAACGGCGGGCCACGGTGAGTTGCGGCAACGCCGCGAGGAGGCCCGCACCACTGCCGCTGCCGTGTCGGCTTGATGGCGGAAAGACTCAGTCCGCTCCACCGGGCCTCCATTCATGGGGGGCGGTGGAGCGGGGTCCCTCCAGTGCCAGGGGCCTTGGGGTCAGTCGGTTGGCTCCCCGGCCGGTTCCGGCACTTCCCCGGCGGGTTCGTAAAGAGCCAATGGCCGCACCGGATTTCCCGGGAGGGGCCGCCGCCGCTCGAAGACATTCGGCGCCAGCAGCGGGGAAACTTGGTAGGTTTCCGCCATCATTTCCAGTTTGGCATCGATGTTGTCCACGTGATGCAGGAGAATCGCCTCGGGTGTCCGGGGTAGCACGGGGGACCCGAATTGATGCTCGCCGTGGTGCGCCCCGATCAGATGCAGCAGATGCAGCCTGACGCTTTCACTGGCGGGGGTGAGGCTGGTCCAGCTGGTGGGGGCGGCCTCCATCAACTTGCGCCAGAGGCGGTTCACCACCTCAATGCCCATGGGAATGTGGCCCATCAGTTCGCCCACTTCGGTGTAGGGCATGGTGAATCCCTCGCGGTCATAACAATTTTCCCAGAGCTTTCCGCAATCGTGAAAGAGCACCCCGGTCACGAGGAGATCCCGGTTGGTGTCCGGATAAACCGCCGCCAGGGCCACTGCCGCCCGCATCATCTGGGCCACATGCTCCACCAGCCCGCCACGCCGGGCGTGGTGATATTCCCTCGCGGCCCCGGTGCGGCGGAAGCGCTCACCATATTCCTCCAGAAAAATCCGGCATAGTCCAGCCAACCGGGGATCGCGGAGGGCTTCAGTCAGGGCCCCTATCTCCGCGTAATCCCGCGCCTGTTTTTCCCGCAGTTCCGGAGGCCCGCCCAGCAGGGCAATCCGTTCCTCTTCCTCCAGCAGCCGCAGCGTCCACTGTTTCGGTTCCAGACCGTAGGTGCCGCTGGACCACTCGCCCGCGATGGCGATGAAAGCCCCGTTGGCCAAAGCGCGGGCCGCGGGAAAACCTGGGGCATCCCCCCAGACCCGCATCACCAGATGATCCTCCGCGTCCGCCAGTTTGAGTTCCAGGTATTCCGACCCGCTTTTGGTTGGCTTCACCTGCACCCGCTCCACTTGCAGCTGTACGGCAGCCTGACAGGGGGAATCAACGGTGGCTTGTCTGACTTGGCGGAGGCTCAGGAGGTCCATCCTGCCTTTATGACTGCATTTGCCCTTGGGATCAATCCCTCGCTATCGAAAACCCGATGATTCCGATGGGGGCCGGCGACACCGGATGTTCCTCCACTTCCTTGATGTAATGGGCCACCGCCGAGTTGTCCCGCAGCTCCGTCAAAAAGGCCTGGAGTTCCTCCGGGTCCCGCGAGAGGGCCAGCAGTTGCACCCGTCCGTCCGGCAGGTTCTTCACCCAGCCTGACACCTCGTAACCGGAAGCCAATTGCTTTACGGTATAACGGAATCCAACTCCCTGCACCCGTCCCGTGTAAAAAACCTGTCTGGCGATCATGCCGCATGCTGCGCAGTCTGCCGGCCTTGGCAAGCCGGGGTATGCGGCCGTTGTAACGGGAGGTCAGGCTGACCAAACCCTGGTTCCTCCCGATTTTGCCCATGCATGCGGCGTTCCTCCAGAGCAGAATGATGCCTCCCCATGAATAACCCGATCGAACGCGAACGCGCTACTTTCCGCCTCGAGCGGGTGAGGGCGCTGGCGGGCGGCGTGTTGGAGACCGCTCAGGTGACCTTTCTGCTGCTGATTGCCACCCGGTGGTTTCAAGCCAGTCCGGGTGAAAAAGGACTGCTGCAGGGAGCTTCCAGCGCGGGATTGCTCCTGACACCCCTGCTGGTCTCGTGGGCCGCCGCTCTCGGAATGCATGCGGAGCGGGCGGCCGCCTGGTTGTTTGCCATGGGCGCGGCCGGCGTGCTGATGGCGGCGCTGGTGCCTGCCTTGCCGGTTTTTCTGGGCGGGGCGGGCCTGGGGTTCCTCTGTGTGGCGGCCACGGCTCCTTTTGTCGCTTCCATCTACAGCCAGAACTACCGGGCCGGGCGCCGGGGGGATCTTTTCTCGCGCAACATCGTGGTGCGCATTGTCGCCAGTGTCGCCTTTGCCTGGATTGCCGGGCGAGTGCTGGAAGCCGATCCCGCGAACTTCCGCTGGATCCTCGGCGTTTATGCCGCCGCCTTGATCCTGAATGCCTGGTGCGCCTGGCATTTGCCGCCGGTGCCGCTGGTGCGCACGGAAGGCCGCAATCCGCTGCGGGCGTTCCGCTGGGTGCGGGAGGACCGGCTCTTCCGGCTGACCCTGATCAGTTGGATGCTGATGGGCTTCGGGAATCTGGTGATGTTCCCCCTCCGGGTGGAATACCTCGCCAACGAGCGTTATGGCCTGCACCTCGCGGCCACCGACATCGCCCTTTTTACCACCATCATTCCCAACGCCGCCCGGCTCCTCTTCACCCGCGTCTGGGGCCGGCTGTTTGACCGGATGAATTTCTTCACCCTGCGCATCCTGCTCAACACCGGATTCATGTTGGGAATCCTTTCTTTTTTCACGGGTGGCGGGTCGGCAGGCCTATGGGCCGGTGCTTTGTTATTCGGAGTGGCCAATGCCGGGGCTGACCTCGCGTGGAGCCTGTGGGTCACCAAGGTTGCCCCGCCGGAGCGCGTCACCGATTACATGGCGGTGCACACTTTCCTCACCGGAGCCCGCGGCCTCGTAGCGCCCTTTGCGGCGTTTTATTGTGCGGCCCATTTCGGGGTGGGGCCGACGGCGGGCGGGGCAGCCCTGCTGATCCTCGCGGCTTCCCTGATGTTGATCCGGGAGCGCGGGCCCGCCGCGGCCCAAGGCGTGAAAGCAGGGGGATAAAACGGATGGGGCCGCCGGTTTAAAGCACCGGCCAGGTGCCCTGAAAATGCCAGACCTGCCAACCCGCCGCCCGGGCCGGTTCAATATCGTTGTCCAGCCGGTCACCGATCATCAGGGTCTCCTCCGGCAGAATCCCCCGCGCCGCCAGCCTTGCCGTCAGCCAGGAAAAGACTGCCGGGTCCGGTTTGCTGAAGCCCTGTTCGAAAGACCAGAAACACAGATCGGGTTCAAATTGATCCACTGGAAGTCCCGCCGCCGCCAATTCATCAAACGTGTAGCGCTGGGCATTCGAGGCGATTCCGGTCAGGATTCCCTGTGGCCTGAGACCGGCGAGAAAAGGCAGCCCGCCGGGCATGGCCTGCGTGGTCCGCTGCAACTGCGCATGGCGGAACAGGAAATCATCCAGCGCTCCGGGAGCCAGCCCTGACAATCCGCCCGCCGCCCGGCAAGCCACCTTCCGCCAGTCCACTTCCGGCCACCGGTCGCCCGCGGACTTCCGGGGGGCATGGTCCGAGGCGACCACGGTCCGGCAGGCCTCATCGAATTCCGTGAGGAGCATTCCCGGCGGCGCGCCAACATACCCGCCCCACAGCTCCTGCCACCGGTCGTCAGCCGCCGCCGGTCCCCCGGCCACCGCCAGCAGCGTGTGATAGACATCAAAAATCACCGCCTTCACTGGTTTCATAACATCCGTGCCCTCCATGAAGTCCGTGGTTTCCTTTCCTCACGGGTCGCGCCGCCGGAAGACATACGTCCCATCCTTCTGCCCCACCAGCGGCGGGACTTTGGTCTGCTCGAACAGGTCGTAACCCTGCTTCAGATTCCGCCAGAAGCCGGCCCACTCCTGACCTGCTGTTTCCGCCCGGGCCAGCCGGGCCTCCGTCATGCGGAAGGGAAAACAATGCACCGACACTTCATCCTGACGTTTTCCGCGCAGGGCGGCATCTACCAGCAGGTAGATAACCTCGATCACCGGGTCCGTCATGGCATAACAACCAATCGAGACATTGCTGCCGTGGACCATCAGGGCCGAGCCGGTCCATCCGTGCGCCTGATCATAGGCATTGGGAAATCCCAGGTTGAACGCGAGGTGGAATTTTGACGAGGGGTTCAATTGGCGGGCCGCCACATGATAGAATCCTTCCGGGGCCTTTAGGTCGCCGGTCTTCAATTTCGGCCCCAGGCCCGCTCCCCCGTCGGCAGCAATGGGCCACTTTTTAAAGAGGGTGTAACGCCCGCCCATCTCATCGCGCATCCAGAGTTCCAGTTCGCCTTCCTCCTTGAAGATGCGGATGAACACGGGAGCGCCGGCTTTGAGGTGGGACCGCTTCAGTTCCTCGTTCAGGGGGCGGGCCACCCGGCGGCGGACTTCATCCAGCCGGTCGTTGTCGGCGGAAGGCGCCCCCATCACCCGGCGCAGGAAGAGGAACGCAAAAATGCCCAGCAACAGCAGGGCCAGTAGTGAAAAACGCAGGAGCATGGGCAGTCAGCAGAAGAGGTTTCCGGAAGCAGCCGCCGGTCCGGAGCAGGCGGAAATTCAGAATCCTTCCAGCTTGCCGGTCGCGGCCGGAGTGGCAGGCGCCGGCGTCCCTGGCACCACCGTGCCGTCCGGAGCGGCCGGCCGCGGTTTGATGGCGAACTGCACCGCCTGCTGGGCCTTCATGGCTTTGGCCCAGGCATCGGAAGCGAGGTCGAGATAATTGGTTTCCACCGCTTGATAGGCCGAGGCGTGGCGCGCTTCCTCCTGGGCATTCCCCGCGGCTGTCCAGCACATCCGGCCGAGGAATTCCCCGGGGGGATTCCACACCAGGGGCCCCGCATTCAATTCCAGCAGGGTCTGGCGCTCCTCCGCCCGCAGCCCGCGCCGGGAGAAGCTGATGAAAGCCGCCTTGCCGTCCAGAAATTCGATGCGGATGCGGATGTCGCCTTTTTGATAGGCCGTCCCGGTGGCCGATTCCAGCAGGGCCGGCACTTCCGCGACCGCCTGGCCATAACGCACGGCACATTGTTCCCGCGTTTCCCCCAGCCGCGCCGGGGCGGAATCCGTGAAGGCCACGGCACACAGGGCAGCGGCAAGGAAGGGGAGGCGGGATGGCAGCATACGGCATTGTGCCAGTGCCCGGCGCCCACTCAATCAAAAACTCACCGTTCCGCCGGCTGGGTGAAATCCACTCCGCCGTCCCTCGCGGAGCTGGCGGCGCACACTCCTCTTGCCGTCCGTTGTCATCCGGGCAAAGTCCCCGCATGCCCGCCCGCCGCCGCGACCCTGCCACGCCCCACCTGCTCCCGACCCCCGAAAGCCGGGGGCAGCGTGACCAGCCGCGGTTCATCGATCTTTTCTGCGGCATCGGCGGATTCCGGCTCGCCTTTGAGCAGGCCGGAGCCGGCTGTGTCTTCTCCTCGGACTGGGATAAATATTCCCAGCAAACCTATGCCGCCAACTTCGGCGAGCGCCCGCACGGCGACCTGCGCATCGTGGCCGACACCGACGTGCCTGCCCACGACATCCTCTGCGGGGGCTTCCCCTGCCAGCCCTTCAGCCTCGCCGGCGTTTCCAAGAAAAACAGCCTCGGGCGCGCCCATGGCTTTGACGATGAACGCCAGGGCAACCTCTTCTTCGAAATCGCCCGCCTGCTGCACCATCACCGCCCTGCGGCTTTCGTGTTGGAAAATGTCAAAAACCTGGCCAGCCACGACAAAGGAAATACCTTCAAGGTCATTTACAACACCCTGACGGAAGACCTCGGCTACACCGTCCACCACAAAATCATCGACGCCAAACCCTGGCTCCCCCAGCACCGGGAGCGCATTTTCCTCGTCGGTTTCCGCGATCCCACGCCCTTCGAGTTCCCCCGGCCCCCCGCCACCGGCCCCCGCCTCGCCACCATTCTGGAGGAGGCCGCTCCTGACAAATACACCCTGTCCGACAAGCTCTGGCAATACTTGCAGGACTACGCCGCCAAACACGCTGCTCTGGGCAATGGTTTCGGCTGCAGCGTCTTTGATGGCACCGGGGTGGCCCGCACCCTGAGCGCCCGCTACCACAAGGACGGCAGCGAAATCCTCATCAGCCGCGGCGAAGGCCGCAATCCCCGCCGCCTCACTCCCCGTGAGTGCGCCCGGCTCATGGGTTACCCCGACACCTTCAAAATCGAAGTCAGCGACACCCAGGCTTACCGCCAATTCGGCAACAGTGTCGCCGTCCCCGTTGTCACCGCGCTGGCCAAACAGGTCATGGCGGCGCTGCAGCATCCCGGCAGCACGGGTTCCGGGACCGCCCGGCCTGCCTTGCCTGCCTGTTGAACAGGTCCGGCGTTCCGTGATCAAAAGCCAGGAGGAATCCATCCCGGCCCTGTTTTCCCTCTCGACGCCGCCCTCAGGAAAGGTTCATCATGTCTGAGCTATGATTAAACTTTTCCGGACTTCCGATGCGGTGCTCGCGGTGCGCGGGGACGAGGCCTTCGCGCTGAATGATTTTTCCTTCGATGCCCTGTTCCGCTCCCCGGAGCCTGACATTCTGGTGGAGGAGGCGCTGCGCACCGCCCATTCCATCTCCCTGCCGGATCCCGCGCAAGCCTGGCTGGCCCCGTTGGAGTCGCAGGAAGTCTGGGCCGCGGGCGTCACCTACCTGCGCAGCCGGGCCGCCCGCATGGAGGAATCGGAGAGCGCCGGGGCCGACCGGTTTTACGACAAAGTGTACGCCGCGGACCGTCCGGAGCTGTTTTTCAAAGCCACCGCTCCCCGGGTGCGGGGCCATCTCGGTTTGGTCGGCATCCGCCACGACAGCACTTGGAGTGTGCCGGAGCCGGAACTCACCCTCGCGCTCAATGCCGCCGGTCAGGTTTTCGGGTTCACCATCGGCAATGACATGAGTGCCCGCGACATCGAAGGGGAAAACCCCCTCTACCTGCCGCAGGCCAAGATGTATCGCGGTTCCTGCGCGCTGGGTCCCTGCCTCCTGATGGGCTCCCGCCTGCCTGCGGCCGACGCCGCGGTGGATCTGATCATTGAACGGGCCGGAGCCACCGCTTTCGAAGGCCACACCGCCCTCGATCAATTGAAACGGAGTTTCACCGAACTCGCGGGCTGGCTGTTCAAGGAGGAGGATTTCCCCAATGGCTGTCTGCTCATGACCGGCACCGGCATCGTGCCGGACAGCAACTTCACCCTCCAGTCCGGCGACCGCATCCGTATTGCGATTGCTGGCATTGGCGAATTGATCAACACCGTCGCTTAGCGGCAGTCGGACCCGGACAGAACCATGGAAGACCCCTCCCTCCTCACCCCCGTGGAAGCCCGCGTGCTGGGCTGCCTGCTCGAAAAAGAGATCACCACGCCGGACTACTATCCGATGTCTTTGAATGCTGTGGTGGTGGCCTGCAACCAGCGCAGCAACCGCGACCCGGTGACCGAGTGGGAGGAGGCCACCGTCGAGGCGGGTCTCGACGGGCTGCGGCGCAAGCGGCTGGCGGTCATGATCCATCTCGCCGGCGCCCGCGTGCCCAAATACAAACACGCCTTCGATGCCGTCTACGGCAACCTCGACCAGGCCATGACCGACATCCTCTGCGAGTTGTTGGTGAGGAATTTTCAAACGCCCGGCGAACTCCGCACCCGCACCGAACGGCTGCACCTGATCCCTGATCTCGCCGTGCTGGAGGATGCGCTGCAACGCCTCGTCAACTATGGCAGTGGCCCCCTGGTGACGATCCTTCCCCCCGGCGGCGGCCGCCGGGTCCGCACCGTGGCGCACCTGATGTGCGGACCCGTGGACGAAGCCGCCGCGGCGCTGCCTTCCCCGGCCATTCCTTCCATCGTGGCTCCGCCCGCCGATTGGAAAGCGGACATGGAACAGGAGGTCGCGGCCTTGAAACAGGAAGTGGCCTCCCTCCGTGAAACCGTGGACCGTCTGAAGGTGCTGCTGGATTGAGCGCCTGGAGTCCCGCTCCGTCATGGAAGAGCCGGGGGCGACCGGTGATGGCTGGTTTGGTAAAAGGAGAAGCCATGGCGCGCCGAAATCACAGAGGGAAAGGTGATCCTGCTGGACTCTCCAGGATACCCTGTTAGATTTTCCAGATCATCCTCTCATGTGGCCCCAACCGCTGATTCTGCCGATGGCCGCCCTCGTCTCCGGGGCCGGCTTGATGGCAAGCCGTGTTCAGGCCGGACAGCCGCAAGCCATGCCGGAGGTGCTGATTCCGATCCGCATGCCGGGCGATCCTGCGATTCTTTTGCCCACCCAAGCGAGGGAAAGCGGGCTGCCGCTGACCTGGGAGGTCGCGACCGGACCCGCAACGGTGTCAGGGAACATTGTGACCCTGACCGGGGAGTTGGGACCGGTGACCTTGAAGGCCAGTCAGCCTGGCGATGCGGGGTGGGATCCGCTGGTGGGGCAGGTGTGTTTTTCCGTGACGGAGGACGGCGGTTACACACAGGTTTCCCTGACCGATCAATACTCATCGATTCGTTCCTATGCCGTATCGCGTTCGGGTAGGATCACCGGTTGGGGAGTTAATGGTGCAGCCAAGCCACTAACTACCAAGAAAGGCAGGCGCTGGAAGTGGGTAAGTGGTGGTGGGTGGTCCAGGCCTTATGCTATCGCTGAAGATGGGGGTCTCTGGGCCTGGGGGGATGGATTCTTGGGCAAGCCGCCACAACCGGATGGAAGCGCTGCTGAACCGTTCAGAATCGGGGTGGAAAATAATTGGCGGGCCGTGTCTGCTGGCAGAAGCCTGCGGGCGGCCATCAAGACCGATGGGACTTTGTGGGCATGGACCAATCCAGAGGGATTCCCGATCAATAACCTACCCGTTTTGAAAGATGCCCGCACTGATTGGGCGGATGTCTGGGTTTCGCGTGATGATGGCAGTTTCTTTAGGCGATCCGATGGCACAACCTATCAACTAAAAGGTTCAAATGGTGGAAGTTCACTCTATACGGGGCAAAATGGCAGTGGACAATGGGCTGCTGCTTCCGTTAGTATCGGTGGGCTCACCGCCATTAGGGCAGATGGAACCCTGTGGCTCCATTATGGACAAGACTTTGGACTTAGCATGGATACCGACTGGATGGCGGTGGCTTCACTGAAAGAATTTTACATGGCACTGCGGTCGGAAGGAACGTTGTGGGGAGGTCCGATGACCCGGGGTTCGCCGCCGCAGTTACCTGCGCACTATGTCACGAAAACGCGATGGTCGAAAATCTTTCCTGGAGACGACAGATTGGAACTCATCAGTCTGGATGGGGCGCTGTGGATCAGGAACACTTTTGTTTATCCACCTTCGACAGGAGCGAATTCTGACGGAGGTTTTACCCGGGTAGCCCCAGCCTTTTTCCCGCAAACCCTCGACTTCATGGCCGCACGGGAGCAGCCGTTTCCCGTGGTGGCCGGTTCCATCCTCGCGGTGCCGGAGGCGGCGTTGAATAGCAGGTTGCCCGTGGAATTGACCGTGGTCAGCGGTCCGGCGGAGATCGTGGGGCAGGGGATTTTTTTCACGGGTCCGGGGCTTGTTGAGGTCAGCTTCAAACAGGCGGGCAATGCCACGTGGGGATTTTTCGAGGAGCGCCGCACCTTCCTGTCAGGAGCCCCGGGTCCGGAGATTGCGGTGCATGACGGCAAGTCCGCCACCCATCCGGCGCGCCAGGAGGGTGGGGCGGTGATCCTGCTCGGCAAGAAAACGCGGTCCGCCATGGCGGCAGGCTTGCCGCGTTCCTTTGTGATTGAGAACACCGGGACCGACCCGTTGCAGCTGTCGGCGGTCACCGCGGAAACGGCGGGCCCCCTGACATTTACCACGCCCTTCGTCCCCGTGACGGTGGCGCCAGGGGGTTCGGTGCTGCTGGAGTTGACGCTGCGGGCAACGGAATACGGAAGCCATGCCCTGACGGTGCTGCTGCACAGCGATGACACCGATGAACCGGCCTACCGCATTCCGTTCCAGATCGTGCTGGCCAACACCCCGCCGGAGGCCCGCACCGGACCGGACCGGCAGATCCATGCCGGCCAGCCGATGCGGCTGGATGGAGCATTTTTCAGCCGGGATCTGGAGCAGGCCGCGGTGGCCCTGACTTATGAATGGGATCTGGATGGGAATGGATATGCCTCCATCGGAGCCGTGCAGGAAATCACCCTGGCCAGTCCCGGCCAGCGCCTGACCGCGAAGCTGCGTGTGACGGATGCCGACGGAGCGGTGGCCTATTCGCAGTGTGCCATCAGCGCGGTGGCCCCGGGAATGGAAATCCCCACGGCCATCCGTCTGGCGGCGGACGGGGCATATGAGTTGGTGTTCCACGGAGAGCCCGGAAAAAAATACCGGACATTCGTGTCCTGGGATCTGACCCGATGGGAGCGGGAGGATTCCGGCACTTCTCAAAAATTTCCGGTGATGATCGCTGGGCCAGATGGGTTTTTCCCGGCGCGATCGTGGTCCAAATACGAGGGGCGCACCTTCTATCGGGCCCAGGAAGTGGATGAATGAGAAATAGACGACCCTTTGGAGATTCCCACCCAGACTTGATGCTGGGATTCGGAATCAGGACCCAGGCAAATGGACCGTCGCCAGGATGGTGGAGCCAGGGCCGGGGCGGGTGGAGACGGGATGCGTTTCTCCGGTCTCCAGATTGGTTACGCTGGCGGGCTGGCCGTCCCTGATGGTGACATGGATTTTGTCGGGAGGAAGGGACATGCCGCGGCCGGTGGCTTTCATGAGGGCTTCCTTGGCGGTCCAGAGGTGGAAAAAGCGGTCCACCGGGCCTTCCGCGATCCAGTCGCGTTCTGTGGGCAGGAAAAATTCCGCCGCGATCTCCAGGGCGGGAAAGGTGGGATCGATGGTTTCCAGATCCACCCCGAGGCGGCCACCCTGACAGATGCCGAGAGCGATCCATCCGCCGGTGTGGGACAGGTTGAAATCCAAGGCTGCCCCCGGCACATAAAGCCGCCCGCCGGGTTCGGCGGCGATTTCCACCGCTTCCGGACTCAGGCCGAGCACGGACCCCAGCTGCTGTCTGACCCACGCCCGGCCGCGGACCCAGCGCTGCCGGTCGCGTTCGAAGTGAAACCGTGCCGCACGGAGATGCTCGGAAGCTGACAGGATGGACCAGGCCGCCTCCCCATCGGAAGTGCCGTCGCCCTCCGTCGGCTGGACGGCGAGCAAAAGCGTTCCCGGGAGCAAGGATGAGCCTGGGAAAAGATCCATGGACGGGTGAAGGCTAGTGGAGTTGGAAGGGCCGGGCGGGCACCTTGCCTTCAAGGGCCTGGCGCAGTTGGGTGGCCAGGACGCCGGCGTTCTCCGGATCGAAGAGTTCAAGGTGATTGCCGCGGACATCGCGGATTTGCAGCGACGCGACCGCCGTGCCCCACCCGTAGTCCGGCAGCCGTTCATACTTGTCGTTCTCGGCGGTCGAGCGCAGCAGCACCATGGAACCGGGATACGGCCGGACTTTATAGTCCTGGATGGCATCAATGTGGGTCAGACGGACCTGGATGATCCGCAGATGGCCGGACGCGGCCGTGCCGGAATCCAACAGGGTGCGGGCTTCCGCTGCCTCGGCATCGCGGTTCAGCTTGCCTTTGAGGCCGGTGCCGATCCGCCCGCCCAGACCTTTGACCTTGCCGCTGAAATCCTGTCCGCCCTGACGCCAGCCCGCCGCGAGTCGTTCCGTCAGGGTCAGCATGCGCACGCCCACCCCGGGATTCTCGGTGTCGAAGAGGATCAGATGTTCCGTGCTCTGGCCGGTGGCCCGGAGTTGCTGCGCCATTTCATAGGCCACCAGTCCGCCGAAGGAGTATCCGCCAATGCGATAGGGGCCCTCGGCCTGGACGGTTTGCATCAAGGTGATGAAGTGGTGGGCGGTGGCTTCCACGTTCTTCCGTGCCAGCAGCCAGTCATCATCGGTGAGGGCGGGGGACTCGAGGATGTAGACCGGGGTTTCCGGCCCCAATCCAGGCAGCAGGGCGCGGTAAAACAGGGCCCCGCCATCGCCGCCATGGAGGAGGAAAAGCGGGGGTGCATCAAGGCCCCGTTGCAGGCAGGCGAGGGCATCGCCGGCGGGACGCAGCAGGGGATTGGCGCTGGCGTGGTCGATGGCCTCGGACAAACGGCTCAAGGTCGGCGATTTGAAAAGGGCTCCGAGCGGCAGGGTCACCGAAAAGTCCTGACGGATTTTCTGGATCAGCCGCAGGCCATTGAGCGAGGTGCCCCCGGTATCAAAGAAGTCGGTGTCGGGGCCGATATGATTGGTGCCCAGCACCTGCTGCCAGAGGCTGGCAAGGCGGATTTCGGTCGCCGTCTGTGGAGGCGTCCATTTCTTGTCAGGCGTGGCCGAAGCCTCCGGCAGAGGCAGGGCGCGGTAGTCGATCTTGCCGTTGGCGGTGACCGGGAGGGAATCCACCAGCAGGATCACGGAAGGGACCATGTATTCGGGGAGTTGCTGGCGCACCGCTTCCCGCAGGGTTTTGGGAGTGGCGGGCAGTTCCGGGCGGACCACCACCCACGCCACCAGCCTTTTGCCGGCGGCGGTTTCCCCTACGGCGGCCACACAGCATTTTTCGACCGAGAGGTGGCGGCCGAGGATGTTTTCCACCTCGCCGGGTTCGATGCGGAATCCGCGTATTTTCACCTGGGTGTCGATGCGGCCGAGGAATTCCAGCACTCCGTCCACCCGCCAGCGGACCAGGTCGCCGGTGCGATAGAGTGTCGCCTCAGGGTCTGCCGAGAAAGGATTCCTCACAAAGGTTTTTGCGGTCAGCTCCGGACGGTTCCAGTAGCCTGGGGCCAGCCCCTCGCCCCCGGTCCACAATTCCCCCGGGACCCCGGGGGGCGCCGGCTGCCCCTCCGCATCCAGCACGTAAACCGTGGTGTGGGCGACCGGTTTGCCGATCGGAATGATGCCGCTGGCGGCGTCCTCCGGAGTCAGGGTATGGCAGCAGGTGAAGGTGGTGTTTTCGGTAGGGCCATAGCCGTTGATGATCCGGGTCTCCGGCAGGGCCGCCATGGCTTTGCGGACATGGGCGGGCGAGAGCACATCGCCCCCGGCGAGCAGTTGCCGGAGGGACTTCAGGTCGTCCAGCCGCTCATCGACCATCATGGAAAAAAGGCCGGAAGTGAGCCAGAGGGTGGTGACGCCATGACGCCGGATGGCGTCACCGATGGCTTCGAGGGACATTTGTCCATCAGGTAGCAGGGCGAGGCGGCCGCCATTGAGCAGCGGGCCCCACAGTTCCAAGGTGCTGGCATCGAAAGACAGGGCGGCCGCGAGCAGGAAGGTCTGCTGGTCGTCGAGCACGGCATAGTTGGTGTTCCGGACCAGCCGGACGATGCCGCGGTGGGGCACGGGATTGCCTTTGGGCAGGCCGGTGGAGCCCGAGGTATAGATCAGATAGGCGATGTCTTCCGGCCCGGTCCCCGGATTGGGGTTGCCGCGGTCCTCCCCCTGGATGGCCTCCTCCAGCAGCAGCGTCTGGATGCCGCCGGGAACGGCCGGAGCATGCCATGAATCCGTCAGGACAAGGCGGATGCCGGCGTCGCGCAGGAGGAATTCCACGCGTTCCTTTGGATAGGAAGGGTCGACCGGCACGTAGGCGGCCCCGGCTTTGAGGATTCCCAGCAGGCCGGCCACGAGCTCGAAGGATTTGCCGGCATAGACCGCAATCCGGTCTCCGCGGGCGACTCCGTTGGCAGTGAGAATGCTGGCGATCCGGTTGGCGGTGGTATTCAGGTGGCGATAAGTCCAGACGCGGTCTTCCTGGAGAATCGCGGGCTGGTCAGGGCGGACGGCGGCGATTTCCTCAAAAAGCGCCGCCGCCGTCCGGGGGGGAGGCGGAGGGCATCCTGTGTCGTTGAAAGTGGTGAGGATTTCCTCCCGCTGGGCGGCGGAAAGCAGGGGCAATTGCCGCACGGGGGTGGCCGGGGCCGCGATCATGCCTTCCAGCAAAACCTGATAGTACTGCATCCAGCGCGCCACGGTGGACGGGTGGAAAAGATGGTTCCGGTAGACGCAGAGCAGGCGGAACCCTTCGTTGGTCTGGAAGGCAAACAGGCTCAGATCAAAGCCGAGCCGGCGTTTGGCATTGAGTTGGAATTCGCCATGCAACCCTCCGCCCAGATCGAGGGGGCCGGCGGCGGGTTCCAGGGTGAAGGTGGTCCTGACAAAGCCTGATCTGCCGGCGGCCGTGAGGCCCGGCAACAGGTCCAGGACCTCGCCCAGGGTGCAGTCGAGGTGCTCCTGGGCGGCGAGGAACTGCTGACGGGTCAAGGCCAGCAGGGAAGTGGCGGTACTGCCTTCCGGGAGGGTGAGGCGGAGAGGCAGGAACTGCACACAATGACCCACCAGACCAGGGTTTCCGCTGGCCGGTTGATTGGCCAGCGGCGTGCCGATCACCACATCATCCTGGCCGGTCAGGCGGCCGAGCAGACATTGCCACGCAGTCAGGAAGGCCACGTAAGGAGTGACTTTGTTTGCCCGGCAGAAATTCCGCAGCCGTGCAGTGAGGGCGGCCGGCAGCGGTATTTCCAGGGAATCGGCATCGAGAGGAGTATCGGCCCGGCGCGGCAGATCGGCGGGCAATTCCAACGGCTGGGGCAGCGTGGCGAACTGACCGCGCCACCAGGCCCGGGCTTCTTCGAACTCACCACGGCTGGCCGCGTCCGTGCGGGTTTCGGCATACGCCGCATAGGACGGGGCCGGAGCCAATGCGGGCAGGGATTCGCCGCAGGCCGACCGGTAGAACAGGGGCAGCTCGTGCATCAGCACTCCGTAAGACCAGCCATCGCAGATGATATGGTGTGCCGTGAGGGTCAGACGGTGGCGGTCCGGGCCCAGCTTCAGCAGCAGGGCCCGCATCAAAGGGGGGCGGGCCAGATCGAAGGGAGTGAGGAACTCCCGGCGGCCGGCCTCCTCCCCCCGCCGCGAGGCCTCTTCCTCCGGGAGGCTGGAGAGATCTTCCTGCACCAGGGGCAGCGCGCCGCCGGGGCTGATCATCATTTGTCCGCCAGCGGCATCAAATCCGGTCCGCAGGGACTCATGGCGGCGGGCCAGTTGCTGCAAGGCCGCTTCCAGGGCGGCGGGCTGCAACGGGCCGGAAAAATCCACCGTCAGCGACTCATGACACGCCAGGGAGGCCCCGGGACTCATGCGGGAAGCGAGGAACATTTCCTGCTGCGCGGGAATCAGCGGAGCGGTGACCGCTTCGGGATGCGGGAAAAAGCCACCCCGTTGGAGGGCGGAGATGCTGTCCGCGAAAGCCGTCAGGATTTCCTCCACGTCCTGCGCGGTGTGGGCGACGCTGAGGAAGCCGGGGCGTCCTTCCCAGAGGTGGATGCCGCGCAGGCGGAGGTGATAGTAGAGCAGGCCGGAGTATTTCAGGCCGGGGTCGGCATTCAGCATCCACATGCTGCTGAAGCGGGTCGATTTGAGGGGGACGCCGGTGGATTCGAAGAGGGCGTTGAGGCGGTCCACGAAGTCCCTCGTCTTGAGTTCCACCGCCTGCTGCAGGGTAGGCCCGATTTCCTTGAGTTTGAGGAGGACGGCACGGGCCGCGGCGAGGGTCAGGGGATGGCGGATGAAGGTGCCGGCGAAAAAGGTGACGCCCACTTCGGGCATGGAATCGTCGCCGTATTGCCACGCTCCGCCATCGAGGGCATCCATGTATTTCCGCTGGCCGCAGATCACGCCCAGGGGCATGCCGCCGCCAATGATTTTGCCGTAGGCGACGAGGTCGGCCTGGATGCCGAAGTGAGCCTGCGCCCCGCCGGGGCCGGTGCGGAAACCCAGCACCACTTCATCGAAAACGAGGGCGGTGCCGGTGTCGCGGGTGATGGCGCGGAGCTTTTGGACAAAGTCGATCGGGACCACGTCCGGACGGCGGGACATCACGGGTTCCACCAGCACGCAGGCGATATCGTGGCCGTAGCGCTGCAGGATTTCGAGGGATTCGGGATTGTCGTATTCGAGGACGAGGATACTGGCTTGCGCGAGGTCCGGAATGCCGGGCGCAATCGGGATGGAACGCAACTCGCCATTGATGACGAGGGGACGGGCAAGGACTTCGTCGAAGATGCCGTGATACCCACCGGCGAACATGGCGATGATGTTGCGGCCGGAGATGGTGCGGCTGGTGCGGATGGCGGCCATGAGGGCTTCCGATCCGGTATTGCAGAAGGCGACGCGTTCCTGGCCGCTGAACCCGCGGATGAGGTGGGCGACTTCGCCGGCCAGCGGTGAGGTGGGCCCGATCTCGAAGCCCAGATCGATCTGGGCGTGGAGGGCATCGGTGACGAATTTCGGACGGTGGCCGAAGAAGCCGAGGCCGAAGCCGTGGACGACGTCGATCCAGCGGTGGCCGTCGGTGTCCCAGAGGTAGGCGCCTTCGCTGCGGTCGGTGACGGCGGGGAAGACCATGTCCTTCCACAGGAGATTGAATCCGGCGACGGCGCGGGGGTCGGCCAGGACGTCGCGGTGGTCGGCGGTGAAGGCTTTGGCTTTAGGGTATTTTGCGGTGTAAGCGGCGATGAGACCGGTGAGATGCGCCTGCTGGAGGGGCGTGAGGCTGCCGTCCTTGGCGCGCTCAATGGGCTTGAAGGGGCCGAAGGCGATCTTCCTGCCGTCGCTGCCTTTGAGTGTTTTGACGGGGACGGTGTAGGCAGAGGCGGTGGGGCTGGAAGAAAAGGCACCGGGCTGGAGGCTGGTGCGGAGGGCGCTGATTTGTTGTTCAATAACAGCGAGGCGATCGGCGGTGGAGCCGGTGGCCGGGGTGGCGGAAAGCCCGGCCGCAGGGGGGCTGTTTTGAAGTGCTGGGGCAGGAGTGGCAGGCGGAAATTTGTCAGAGGGAAGTTGGGCGTCCAGCCAGGTGGCAAGATCGGCGATGCTGGCCTGGTCTTCCATCAGTTGGCGGAAGGTGATCTTGAGACCAAAGTGTTTTTTGAGGGAGTTGGAGGCGGAAGTCAGGAACAGGGAGTCGAAACCGAGGTCGAGGAAGGGCGTGGCGGGGTCGGCGGTGGCGGTGTCGATGCCGGAAATTTGGTGGAGTTGGGTGCGGAGTTCTTCAACAAGATGGGCATGGCGTGAAACGGCTGCGCTGATGGGAGCTTCCGAAACCAGGACCTCGGGAATTCCGGCGGCAGTGGCGCCTGGTGTGGGGACACTTGGCGGCGCGGCGGTGGTGCCGGTGGGGAGTTGGATCCACGCTTCGCCTTCGCGGGTGGTGCCGGCGGGCAGGATGGTGTCAGGGCAATAACGTTGGCGCTCGAAGGGGTAGCCGGGGAGGGGAAGGCGGCGGCGGCGGGTGTGGTGGTGGAAGGCGGGCCAGTCGAGCGTCAGGCCGTCGGTCCAGGCTTTGCCGAGGGATTGCAGGAAGGTGGGGTATTCGTTGGCTCCGGCATTCCTGGCGGGAGGGAGCAGCGGGAGCGAAGCCGTGCTGGCGGCGGCGGGATGTTGTTTGGCGAGGGGCGCGAGGGCGGTGCCGGGACCCACTTCAAGCAAAAGGGACGGGCCGGCCTGACAGAGTGTGGCAATACCATCGGCGAAGCGGACGGTGTGGCGGATGTGGCGGACGTAGTAGGCGGGATCGGTGGCCTCGGCTCCGGTGATGAATTCCCCCGTGAGATTTGAAATGTAAGGAAGCTGCGGCGGATGGAGCGTGATGGTGTCAACGGCCGCGCGGAAGGCTTCCAGCATGGGGTCCATCATGGCGCTGTGGAAGGCGTGGCTGGTGTGGAGCTTGCGGGCAGAGTGTCCGGCGGCTTCGAGCGTCAGGGCGAAGGCCTCGATGGCTTCGGCGGGTCCGGAGACGACGCTGAGACCCGGGGCATTGAGCGCGGCAACGTCCAACGTGGAAGGTAACAGGGGCAGGAGTCCGGCCTCAGGCAGACGGATGGCCAGCATGGAACCGGGGGCCATGGAGGCCATCAGGCGGCCACGGAGCGCGACCAGTTTGGTGGCGTCTTCGAGGGACATGACACCGGCGAGGGTGGCGGCAACGTATTCCCCGATGCTGTGGCCCAGCATGGCCGATGGTGTCAGACCGAAGGAGAGGAGCAGCTTGCCGAGGGCGTATTCGACCGCGAAAAGCGCGGGCTGGGTGAAACGGGTATCGTCGAGATCCGGGATGTTATGGAGATCGAGGTCCGCTTTGGCAAAACAAACGGCGCAGGCTTCGAAGGCCTCGCGGTAAGCGGGTTCGTGGGCGTAGAGTTCCTCGCCCATGCCAGGGTGTTGCGAGCCCTGGCCCGGGAAGAGGAAGACCACGGGGGGGGGCGGCGTGTCGGTGTGCGTTGACGGCGCGGGAGTGCGCAGTTGGGCGATGGCGTCCGGGATCGAGGCGACCGCGAGGGCCCGGCGGTGGGGGAAGGCCTGCCGGCCGGTTTGCAGGGTCCAGGCAGTGTCCGCCAGGAGGGAATTCGGGATTTCAGATTTGAAATTTGAGAGGAGGGATTCGAGGTGGGTGGCGAGGTTGTCGCAGGCGGCAGTGAGGGCGGACGGGGTTTTGGCGGAGAGGACGAGGAGTTGGTGGGACCGGGTGGGGGTTTCGGAAGGAGCGGTGGCAGGGGCTTCCTCCAGCACGACGTGGGCATTGGTGCCGCCGACGCCAAAACTGCTGACGCCGGCGCGGAGGGGGGGGGCGCTGGTCCATGCCTGGAGTTTGTCGACAATGTAGAAGGGGCTGTCTTCCAGGTTCAGCGCGGGATTGGGACGCTTGAAGTGGAGAGTAGGGGGAAGTTGGCGGTGGTGGAGGGCCAGGGTGGTTTTGATGAGGCCTCCGATACCGGCGGCGGCGTCCATGTGGCCGGTGTTGGATTTGAGGGAGCCCAGGCCACAGAAGTTTTTGCGTCCGGTGCTCAGGCGGAAGGCCTGGGTAAGGCCGGCGACTTCGATAGGATCGCCGATGGGGGTGGCGGTGCCGTGGCCTTCGACGTAGGAAATGGTGTCAGGATCGATGTTGGCGAGCGCTTGGGCGAGGGCGATGACTTCGGCGTGGCCGTCGACGCTGGGGGCAGTGAAGCTGGCTTTTCCGCCGCCGTCATTGTTGAGGGCGGCGCCCTTGATGACAGCCCAGACGTGGTCGCCCTCCCGGACGGCGTCTTCGAGGCGCTTGAGGAGAACGACGCCGAGTCCATTGGAGAAGACGGTGCCGCGGGAGTCGGCATCGTAGGGGCGGCAGTGGCCGTCCGGAGAGTAAAGACTGCCTTCCTGGGCGGTGTAGCCGCGGTGCTGCGGCCACTTGACGCTGACGCCTCCGGCGAGGGCGGCGTCGCAGGCGTAGGATTGCAGGGCCTGGACGGCCTGGCAGACCGCCACGAGCGAGGTGGAGCACGCGGTGTAGATATTCAGAGCCGGGCCGCGGAGGTTGAGTTTATAAGCCGTGCGGGTGGCGAGGTAGTCCTTTTCATTGGCGATCATGGTGCCCTCATAACCAAACTGGGCGCGGAGTTCCGCATTGGGCAGGATCTGGTGCTGGACCCACGAACTGTTGGACATGCCGGCGTAGACGCCGATGGCGCCGGGGTAACGGGAGGGGTCGCAGCCGGCGTCTTCGAGGGCGTGCTGGCAGGACTCGAGGAAGAGGCGCTGCTGGGGGTCGATGACTTCGGCTTCGCGCGGATTGATATTGAAGAAAGCGGCATCAAACCATTCAGGTTTTTCCAGGACCCCGCGGCGGGGGACGTAGTCAGGGTCGAGTTTGTTTTCCTCGGTGGGGATCTCTTCGACAGGGATGGTGGAGATGGTTTCGCGGCCGGCGGTGAGGTTTTCCCAGAAGGCGCTGAGGGTTTCCGCTCCGGGAAAACGCCCGGCCATGCCGACGATGGCGATGCCTTCGAGGGAGGGGGCGGCAGCTGGAGGGGACTGGGAGTCGGAGAAGCTGCTCATGGGGAAAAGGACAAGATGGGCGGAAAGGCCGGAAGGGCTGAGGGGCTGAGGGGCGTGGTTAACGGCGGGCGGCGGCGGCCCGTTGGGCAGCGGCGCGGGCGGCGGCAGCGCGGGATGGGATGTCGTGGGCGGGCGGGGTGCCGGCCGGGGAGGGTGCCGGGGAAAGCCAGGCCGCAAGGGTGGCGATAGTGGGGTATTGGAAGAGGGCGGTGATGGGAAGGGGGCGGGCAAGTTCCTGACTGGTGGCGGCATGGACGCGGAGCATCAGAAGGGAGTGGCCGCCGAGGTCGAAGAAGTTGTCCATGGTGCTGATGCTGGTCAGGCCGAAGGCGCGCTGCCAGATGGCGGCGAGGCGTTGCTCCATGGGGGTGGACGGGGATTTGAAATTTGAAGTTTCAAGTTTGGGAGCGGCCGCGGGGGGAGAACACTGGGGGGGAAGCGGCAAGGCGGCGAGGTGTTGTGAGAGCGGTGCCCCGGGGTGGGTGGCGAAAGATTGAAGGAGGGTGGTGAAGGAAGCCACGATCTGCCGGGCGCGGGGGGCGGAGCAGGCGGCTTCCTGATAAACGAGGAGAAGATCCCAGGAGGCAGCGGAAGGGGTGACAACCACGGTGAGGGGGAAGTTGGTGTGGATGGGGCCGTCGAAATCTGAGAGGGTGGTCCGGGAGCCGAGTTGGGTGAGGGTCCCGTCGATTTGATAGTTCTGGAAGACGAGGAGGCTCTCAAAGAGGCGGAACCGCCACGGGACCGCGGAGCAGTCCTGGATGCGCGGGAGCGGGGTGGACTGGTGGGCGGCGAGATCGGTGAGGTGGTGGTGGACGCTGCGGAGGAAGTCGCTGGCGGGGAGGGCAGGATCGATTTTCGAGCGGACGGGGAGGTTATTGACGAAAGGTCCGGGGATGCGGTCGGCCCCGGGGAGGTCAGCCGGACGGCCGGAGAACGCCGAGCCGTGGACGACATCCTGGCTGCCGGCGGCGTGGGAGAGCAGGGCGGCCCAGGCGGCCTGGACGAGGACGCCGGGCGTGAGGCCGAGGCCGCGCGCGGCAGCCGTCAGGGAGGCGGAGGTTTCCGGGGAAAGGGTGGCGCGGGCTTCGGCCGTGCGCCGGGAAGTGCGGGGTCCGGGGAGGGCCTCGACCGGAATGGGGGTAGGAGCTTCAATCCCGGCCAGGGTGGCTTGCCAGAAGGGGTCGGAGCTGGCTTCGGGTTGGCGCTCCAGCCAAGCGAGGTAGTCACGGTAGGGCTGCGGGGACGGGAGGCCGGGGTTCCCTCCGGAGGTTAGCGCACGGTAGGTGGCAGCGGCTTCCGCGAAGACGACAGGCCAGGACCAGCCGTCAAGTTGGAGGCCGGGGACAGACCAGCAGAAGAAGTGATCCTCCGGGGAGAGGCGCATCAGGGTGAAACGGCCACAGGGCGCCTTGGTGAGGTCGTTGACGAGGGAGGCGTCCGAAGTGAGGAAATGAGTGATGCAGCCGGGACCACTGGATTCAAGGAAGTTGAATTCCGGGACCGCGGTGCGGTGCACCATCATGACGGCGTGCGGCAGGCCGGCACTGTGGAAGGTGGAGCGCAGGATGGTATGGCGTTGGACCACTTGGGCCCAGGCGGCCTGGAGCGCGGAGACGTCCAGCGGTCCGCCGATGCGGCAACACCATTGATCGAAGCCGGCGTTGGGTTTGGTGAGGGCGGCATGGTGGAACAGCCGCTGCATGGGGGAGAGGCGGCAGATGTCTTCCGGGCCCGGATGGGCGGCGAGGAGGGCATCGAGGCTGGCCTGATCCAGGTGGGCGAGGGGAAAATCGGACGGCGTGCAGCGGGGAGTGGTGATGGTCAGGCAATGACCGATGACCTGATGGAGGGCGGTGAGGAAGGCTTCGGCGAAAGCCGTGAGGCTTTCCGGGGTGTGGGCCGGGGCAGCACTGGTGAAGGTAGTTTCCAGGCGGCTACCGATGACCATGGCGTTGATTTCGGTGGCGTGGGCGCGGGTGGCGCGGGGGCTGTGCCAGGGGCCGGTGGATTCCGGGGCAAAGGAGAAGAGGGCACTGCCGGAAGTGAGGGCGTCGAATTGCCCCAGGTAGTTGAAGACGAGGGTGGAGGAAGCGTTTTCAGTGGCTTGCCACTGATGGCTGGCGCCGTTGTCGGGGAGGGCGCGGAGGTGTTCTTTGATGAATGGAATAGCCTGGGCGGGGTCGGTTGACGGGACGGTGAGGTGGAGGGGGAAAAGGGCGGTGAACCAACCGATGGTGCGGTCCAACGGCAGGCCGGGCGCGAGGGTCTCTTCCCGGCCGTGACCTTCCAGATGCAGGGACAGGGTGGGGGCGGATGCCGTGGCCTGATGAGCCAGCGTCAGGGCTGTCAGCAGAAGGTCGTTGATGCGGGTGCGGTAGGCGGCGGGGGCGCGGTGGAGGAGGGCGGTGGTGTTGGCCTCGTCGAGGGCGACGGTGTGGGCAAAGGTGCCGGATTCGAGTGTTAGGTCAGCTTCCGGGACGGGCTGGATGGTGGACCAGTAATGGAGGCTTGGGCGGGCTTCCGGGGTGGTGGGCCAGTGGGCGAGTTGGCGGGCCCACTGCGGCCAGGTGGCGGTGGGGGCTGGGAGCGGCTGGCCGGTCAGGAGGGACTCGAGGTCTTCCAGAAGGATACGCCAGGACACGCCGTCGATGGCGAGGTGGTGGACGGCGAGGCAGAGGCGGCCGGGGCGGTCTTCGCCCGCGTCGAAGAGGGCGGCGCGGATGATCGGGCCGGTTTGGTGGTTGAGGGTGGTCTGCAGCTGGGCGCAGTGGGATTCCAAGCCGGTGAGATCCGGATAGGTGGTGAGGAGGTGGGCGGTTTCCTCCGGGGCGATGGAAGGCGTCCAAGTGTTGTTTTCCTGATGGAATCTCAGGCGCAGCGCGGGATGGCGGGCGGTGAGTTCACGGAGGACGCGGTGAAGGCATTCGGGATCGGGGCGGTCACTGAGGGTGAAGAGGAACGATTGGTTCCAGTGGTGGGAATCAGCTAGGTTTTGAGCGAAGAACCAGCGCTGGATGGGCGTGAGGGGGAAGGGGGCGGTGAGGTCGTCCGGGGATGATTGAAGACTTGAGATATGAGATTGGAGCGGGGGCGCAACGCTGGCGAGAGAGGCGATCGTGGGGTGCTCGAAGAGTTGCCGCGGGGTGAGGGCGAGGCCGGCTTCGCGGGCCCGGGCGATGACTTGGATGGAAAGGATGGAATCGCCTCCGATCTCGAAAAAGTTGTCGGTGGTGCTGACGCGGTCGAGGCGGAGGACCGCAGACCAGATGAGGGTCAGGACTGCCTCGGAGGGGGTGACGGGGGCTTGGAACGGGCGGGTGGTGGCGGGGCCGTCAGCGGCGGGCGCGGGGAGGGCCTTGCGGTCGAGTTTTCCGTTCGGAGTGATAGGAAACTTTTCCAGGAAGACGAAAGCGGCCGGGATCATGTAGTCCGGGACGCGGGTTTTGAGGAGGGCGCGGAGCTCATCCGGGGACGGTGGGTCGGCGGGGTCGGCAGGGACGAGGTAGGCGCAGAGGCGTTTGCCGCCGGGGCAGTCTTCGCGGGCGAGAACGGTGGCTTCCTCGACCGCGGGATGGGAAGTCAGGATATTTTCGATTTCACCCAGCTCGATGCGGAAGCCGCGGATTTTGACCTGGTGGTCGATGCGGCCGAGGTATTCGATGTCGGGACTGGCGGCCCCGGGAATGAAGCGGGCTAGGTCGCCGGTTTTGTAGAGCCGCCCGTGGCCGGTCAGGTGGTTGGGGAGGAAACGGTCGGCGGTCAGTTCATCCCTCCGGAGGTAGCCGGTGGCGAGGCCAGCTCCGCCGACATACATCTCGCCGGGAACGCCGATGGGGACCGGTTGGCCATTGCCAGGATCGAGGATGTAGAGCTGGAGATCCGGGATGGGGATGCCGATGACGGAGCCACTCTCCAAATCCCGGGAGGACAGGGGGCGGTAGGTGACATGGACCGTCGTCTCCGTGATCCCATACATGTTGACGAGAACCGGGGCGGTGTCGCCGTGCCGGTCGAACCATGGTTTGAGGCTCTGCATTTCGAGGGCTTCGCCCCCGAAGATCACGTAGCGGAGGGACTGGGCCGGGAGGCCAGGATGGGTGGCGCGGGCGCGGGGTCCGGCCTGGATGAGTTGGCGGAAGGCGCTGGGGGTTTGGTTGAGGACGGTGACTTGTTCCTGACAGAGGAGGGCAAAGAACTCGTCAGGGCTGCGGCTGGTGAGCCAGGGGACGACGACAAGGCGGCCTCCGAAGAGGAGGGCGCCCCAGAGTTCCCAGACGCTGAAATCGAAGGCGGTGGAGTGGAAAAGGGTCCAAACGTCGTTTTCGTTGAAGCCATACCAGGGGTCGGTGGCTTTCATGAGGCGGACCACGTTGCGGTGGGTGATCTGGCAGCCTTTGGGGAGGCCGGTGGAGCCGCTGGTGTATATGATGTAGGCCAGCGAGTCCGGGTCGGTGGGGATCCGGGATTTGAGATTTGAAATTTGAGAGGAAGCCGCGAAACCGATGTCTTCGATGAAGAGGGTAGTGGCGGGGTTTCCGGGGATTTTGGAGGCGAGGGGGCGCTCGGTCAGGAGGACGGGGGCCCGGGCGTCCTCCAGCATGAAGGCGAGGCGCGCGGGCGGGTAGGCGAGGTCGATCGGAAGGTAGGCGGCGCCGGCTTTGAGGATGCCGAGCAGTGACGCGATGAGCGGGGCGCGGCGGTCCATGCAGAGGCCGACGAAGTCACCAGGCTTGACGCCGGCGGTGATGAGAGCCTGGGCGACGAGGGTGGAGCGGCGGTCGAGTTCCGCGTAGGTCCAGGTGGCGTCTTCGGCGGTGACGGCGGTGCGGTTGGGATATTGCGCGGCGGTTTGGCTGAACCAGCCGTGGAGGGTGGTGTCCGAGTCAACCTGGGGGTCGGTGGGTTGCCAGTCCTGGAGGAGGAATTGGCGTTCGGCCGGAGTGATGAGGTGGAACTTGGAAAGCGCGGTGGTCAGAGGGAGGGTGGCGAATTGCTCAAGGAGCTGGGCCATGTGGCCGAGGAGGCGTTGGATGGTTTCGTGGTCGAAGGTGGCGGGCTGATAGGCGCAATGGAGGCGGAGGGCGTGGGAGCCGTAAACGGCCAGGGTGAGGGGGACGCTGGTGAGTTCGTGGAGCTCGAAGGTGCGGTGGGCAAAGGCCGGTCCGCCGGTGGCGCGGAGCGTGTTGGTGTAGTCGTCGTTTTCGAAGACTAGGAGGTGGTTGAATGGAACCTGGGTGGCGCTGAGGCCGCAACTGCGGCGGATGAAGGAAAGCGGGGTCTGCTCGTGGGGACGGAGGTCGAGCCAGTGCTGGCGGAGCGACTGGAGGAGCGTGAGGAGGGGTTGGTTGGAGGGAAGATCGGCTTTGAGGGGGAGGGTGTTGATGAGGAGGCCGATGGTATTTTCCGAGTCCGGCACGGGAGTGTGGCGGCAGGCGCGGGTGGCTCCGAAAATGATACGGTCTTCCCCGGCGTAACGGCCCAGCAGGAGCGCGAAGGCCGCTTGGACAAAAGTATTTAACGTGAAGCCATGGGTGGCGGCGAGGTGGCGCAGGGTGGCAGTCAGGGAAGCGGGAAAGTGGAGATCGGCTTCTGCCTGGGGGGAGCGGGAGGAAACAGAATCAGCCGCGCCTGCAGGACTGGGACGGTGATTGGCGATGGGCCTGATGACGTGATCGACGATCAGGGGGGTGGGGCCGGTGATGCCGCTGAGGTGGGACTGCCAGAAAGGAATGGAGGGCGTGTGGTCGAGCGAGGCTTGCCAGCGATTGTGGGATTGGAAGGACGGGCGGGATGGAGGGGGTTCCTGTGAGGGAATGTCGTAGCGGGAGAAGACTTCCTGGAGCAGGGCGGTGATGGCCCTGCCGTCGATCAGAATGTGATGGAACGTCCAGATGAGATGGTAATGCTCTGGCGACTGGCGGATAAGGGTGAGGCGTTGCAGGGGGCCTGCGGTCAGGTGAAGAGGGGTGGTGCGGTCATTTTCGAGGAAAGCGGCGACATCTGAGGAGTCCAGTTCTTGCCAGGGAACGGGGAGGGTATCGTGGACGGTGGCGGCTTCGGCGGTGAAGGTGGTGCGGAGAATGGGGTGGGCCGCGGCGAGGGCTTCCCATGCGGCGCGGAGGCGGGGGGCCTCAATGCTTTCCGGGAGGGTGCAGACCATTTGCTCGACGTCGATCCCTGCGGCCGGGTCCTGGAGCCACGTAAAGTACATGCCCTGCTGCAGCGGGGTCAGCGGCAGGGGTGTTTCAGGCGCAGGCAGGGGGGCGCTCATGCGGGGAAGAGATCGGTGCGGCGGTCGCGCAAGGCAGGGAATTGAGCGCGCCAGGCAGCGGTGGTTTCGGCGGAAATGGTGGTGCGGAGGAGGGTGGGGGCGGAACCCGCTTCGGTGACGACTTCACCGTGGGGATCGATGATGGCGCTGGCTCCGGCGTAGTGGAAATGGGGGTCGGAACCGCAGCGGTTGAGGCCGAGCACGAAGGCTTGGTTCTCGATGGCGCGGGCGCGGAGCAGGATGGTTTTATGCTGCTGGCGGCGGTCGGGCCAGTTGGCGATGACGCAGAAGAGGTCGGCCCCGGCGCCGGTGGCGGCGCGGAAAAGTTCCGGGAAGCGGAGGTCGTAGCAGATGACGGGAGCGACCGTGAAGCCGTTCCACGGGAAGGTGACGATTTCCGAGCCCGCAGTGAAGGCCTGGGCTTCGCCAGCCGGGGAGAAGGAGTGGATCTTCCGGTAGCGGGCGAGGAGGGAGCCGTCGGGGGAGAAGGCGAGGGCCTCGTTGGCTCCGGTCCCGTCAGGAAGCTGCCGGGACAGGCCACCCAGGACGTAAATCCGGTGCTGGCGGGCGAGGCTGGCGAGGAAGCTTTCCGTCTCGGCGGCGGGAGTGTCGGCGGCTTGCGACACGTTCATGCTGAAGCCACTGGAGAACATTTCGGGCAGTACCAAGAGCGAGCCGGGGGCAAGGGCAGGGCGGGCGGAGTCCAGAGCCTGCGAGACGGTGGTAAAGTTCGCCGAACGGTCCTCCCAAGCGATGTCGAATTGAAGGGCACAAAGTTCCATGGGACAAAAGGCAGTAAATTCTAAAAAATATACTGAATACAGTAAATCCAAAACACTCCATTTGCAAGAAATATTACAAACCTTAATAACCAATCAAAATTGATCTAAACGGTTGGGCGGCCCTGCGGTTCGCGTCGGGTTCAGGGAGAAGAATGTGTCCGCGGTGAGAAAATATGGGCAGGTATAAAAAAGACGGAAAGATTGATTATAATTCTAAAAATACTGGAAAAAACCAAAGGATCGTTTATACTTTACGGCAATTACCCGATTTATTTGCAATTTCCATGCTGTTTTATGAGCCCGAAAGCCTCCCCATCCGGAGCCTCCTGCACAAAGTCCTGTTGGGGGCGCTTTCGGCTGGGTTGATGCTGCTACGGTTGCCAGCCCAAAGTGTGCTGGTGGAGGACGATCGGGCGCCGCTGATAGTCGGTGATGATCCCGCTCCCGTGGCAGCCCCAGCCCCGGTAAATCCCCCGACCGACCCGGGCATCGGAGTCGAAGAGACTAAAAAGGCGATTCTGGGCGAGTCGGTGTTATGGGATCAAACCATTCCAACGGAGGAGTTGCGGGTGGCCAGCATCCCCGGGGAACCTGAAATCGGCGCGCTGCTCCCCTCAGGGAGTGTTGATCGCCCGGCAGGAACTCCTCCCTTGGTGGATGCGGGGGTGGGGGAGAAAAAGGCACTCCGGCCGCCGATCACGGGAAGTGCCCCTTTTGCCTCTGAGACGAAGAGTGGGAGTGGACCGGTGGTGATGGGCACGGATCTGGAGCCCAACGTGGCGGTGACAGCCCTTGCTCCGGAACAGACGCCCCCGGAAATGCTGGACGCCCCCTTGGTGGAGTCAGCGGATCCGTGGGTTTTCCGGGTGGAGCAGATTTCGGTTTATGACGACAATATTGAGCTGAGCAACCGGGGGAAACAGGCCGATTTTGTGTTCATGCTGCGGGCCTCGGTGGCTTGGCAGCGGGGCGATCTGGAGCGCCGGCGCGGCTCGTGGGCGAGAGTCTTTTACGAAGCCACCGGTTCCGTTTTTGTGGACCGGAGCGATGAGAACAGCCTCGACCACGACCTTCAAGCCGGCGGACAGCGGCGCTGGGGGGATCTGGCGACCGCCTTGGAAGGACGCTACCGCTACCTGAGCGGAGCCACGCCGGACCTTGGGGACCGGGTGCAGCGCCAGGAATATGAAGCCAAGCTGAGTGCCGCCTACGATCTGAGCGGGCGTACTTTTGTGGAGGCCGGGGCCGGGTGGAATGGGATCGACTACCAGGACGCCGTCTATGCTGATTTTGAGGAATGGACGGTCGAAGGCTTTGCCGGGTATGAATTGTCAGGCCGCACGAAGCTCGCAGCGGGAGCTGCGGTTGGCCAGCTCAAGGTGAAGGGAACGGCCCCACAGGACTACCAGCAGGCCCTCGTGAAAGTGACCCGGGCCACTACCGGGGCGCTGGGGCTGACCGGCCGGGCCGGGGCCGAGTTCCGTCAGATGGAGCGGGGAGATGAGGTCACTCCGGTTTTTGCCCTGACAGCAGATTGGGAACCGATTGCGGATGGCACCCGGGTCACGGCAGAAGGTTTCCGCGAAACGGTCGCGTCGGGGTCGCTGGGCGGGGAAACCTATCTGCGGACCGGGGGCGCGCTGCGTATTCTACAGCAGCTGGGCAACCGGTTGGCGGTTGGGTTCGAGACGGGTTATGAACAGTTGGCCTACACGGAAATTTCCGATGGGGCGGGGGCGGGACGCACTGACGATTATTTCTTTGCCCGGCCCAGTTTGAAATATGAATTCAATGCCCGCCGCCGGGCGGAGCTGTTCTATCATTTCCGTGAGGACGAATCCACCTCGGATGACTTTAGTTTTACGGCCAACCAGTGGGGCCTGTCCTTCGGCCTCGATTTCTGAAACCCATGAGCCTGACGTTCCGCCAATTTCTCCTCACTGCTGCGTGGACCGCCGGGGTGCTCGGAACTGCCATGCCACGGGCGACCGCCCAGGCGGCTGCGTCCGGCGGGCGGCTGGGCCCAGGGGATGCGGTGGAAATCCGGGTCTTCCGGCACGATGATCTGGGCGGAAAATTCACCCTGGGATCCGACGGGGCGGTCGTGCTGCAGTTCATCGGCCGGGTGACTCTCGGCGGACTGAGCCCGGAGCAGGCGCGGCTGCGGATTGAGTCCCTTCTCGCCGATGGTTGGCTGCGCAAGCCGCAGGTGACCGTGAACGTGGCCGAATTCGCCAAAAATACCATCACCGTGACCGGGCAGGTGAACCGTGGCGGCGCCTTCAATGTCGCCCGGAACAAACCTTTCACGGTTTCCCAGGCCATCGGGATGGCGGGTGGATTCAACACCCGGGCCAATCCCAAGGCGGTGATTCTGCAGAGGGACAACAAACCCTACACCATCAACGTCAAGGCCATCCAGCAAGACCCTTCACGGGATATTCCGCTGAAGGACGGGGATGTGCTGGTGGTGAGGGAATCCCGGCTCTAACTTTTTCACAAAAAATGCCACCCGACTTTTCCCTGCTCCCCCCGCCGCCGCCGCCGGTTCCGGGATATGCTCCTGTGCCGGCGGGTCCGCTGGCACCGGTTCCGGGTCATTCCCCGTCCGGCGAAGGGTCCCCGGGGACATCGTTGCCGGTGGTGGATTTCGCCGGCATGGGGCAGGCGCTGAAACGCCGTTGGTGGGTGCCCCTGCTCACCGGCGCCCTCCTCACCGGAGTGGTCGGCTGGTGGGCGTGGACCCAGCCCCGCTTTTATACGGCTACGGCGGTGCTTGCGGTGGAACAGACCAAGTCCGCGATCCTGAGCGGCGGGGGCTCCGCCGTGCAGGATCTGAAATCCCTCGAAATCCTGCGCAGCATCGAGCAGGAAATCATCAGTCAGGGAGTGCTGCTGCGGGTGGCGGACCGGCATGGCCTGAGGAACGATCCCATTCTGGCCAAACCAAAAAAGAATGGCCTCCCCTATCAGGATGATGAGGTGGTCGATGAGTTCGGCAAAAGGGTGGTTGCAAAACTCGACCGCGGGACCCGTCTGATCAAAATAGAGGTGGACGATACGGATCCACAACGCGCCACGGATATTTGTGAGAGTATTCTCGGGGAGGCCACCCGCCAGAGCGCGGACGAGACGTCCCAGACCGCGATGCTGACCCGTCAGACCCTGGCTGAGGAAAGGGCCCGCACGGAAGCGAAGGTCGCCGCGAGCCAGCAGGCCGTGGATGATTTCCGGGCCCGTTTCCCCAGCCTGCCGCTTGATGAACACCAGAGCGACTTGAAGACCAATACCATCGAGGACGCTCTGCGGGCGACCGGCAGCGCCACCACGGCGGCCCGGGGCGAAGTGTCCCGGTTGGAAAACAATCTGAAGCAGATCGAGGCTGCCGGAGGGCAGATCGATGCCCTGCTGCGGCTAACGGATATCGGGCAGCGGGAGGAGGTGGCCGCGCTCAAGCGCAGTCTCGGGGAGAAGGAGGCGGCCTTTGTGGTGATCGATGCCGAGTACGGACCGAAACACCCCCGCCATCAGCAGGCGGTCAAGGAAATCAGTGAAACCCGCTCCCAGCTCGCTGCCGCCGTCAGCCGCGCGGTTTCCATGATGCGCAGCCGCCTCGAAAAAGCGCGGCAGGATGCCGCCGGGCTAACCACCGATCTCGCGGACCGCAAAGTGGACAGCCTCCAGTTTTCGAAAGTGGCCGGTGAATTTGCCACCCTGGTCAGCGAACTCAAAGCCGACCGCGCGAACCACGGGCGCGTGCTCGCGGGTCTCAAGGAAGCCGAGGTCAACAGCGCGGTCGGCAACAGTGTGCTCCGCATTGTTGATGCACCCCTGAAGCCCAGTTATCCCTCGAAGCCGAGGCGCCTGCTCCTGACGGCGGCGGCCGGTGTTTTTGGCTTCGGAGCCGGCCTTGGGCTGGTGCTGGTGCTGCACTTCATGGACCGCACCCTGCGCAGCATTCAGGCAGGAGAAAACCTGCTGCACTTGCCAGGACTGGCCGCTCTGCCGGCTGACCCCGCCACCAGTCTCAAAGCAGGCCTGCTGCACGGGCGGCCGGATGCCACCGCGCAGATGGAGGCCTTCCGCTCCCTGCGCACCGCGCTCAGTATTCTTGGAAAAGGCACCGCCGCCAGAAGTTATCTTTTCACCAGTGCCCGCGAGGGCGAAGGCACCAGTTATACCGCGATGAATTTCGCAGTCAGTCTTGCCCAGCAGGGTTACCGCACGCTGCTGGTGGATGCCAATTTGCGGCGACCCACGCTTGACGGGGTGTTTCTCAAGGAACGTCCTGCGACCGGTCTCGCTGATCACTTGTCAGGGCAGGGCACCCGCGATGCTTCGGCTTGTCAACGCACGGAAATTTCCGGGCTTTATGTCTTCTCCGCCGGGGTCACGACCCGGCATCCCAGCGAGGTGCTGAATGAACAGGCCTTTGCCATCCTGCTGCAGGATGCGGCCAAATGGTTTCATAAAATCGTCATCGATACCCCCCCCGTGGGACAGGTCACGGATGCCCTGCCCCTGGCGCGTCACGTCGATTCCGTCTGCCTCGTGGTCCGGGCCGCGGTCACGCCCCGTGCCGAAGTAAGGCGGGCCGCCAACAAACTCAACATGGCCGGAGCCAAGCCAGCCGGATTCATTCTGAATGCCGCGCCCAAGGAGGCGCTCAGCGGGGGGTTTGTCGGTGACTTCGCGGCTGGGTTCGCACCCGCTCCCTCCTTCCGGGCGCTGGCCGCGCCGGGACCCTCCTGACTCTTATCCCCCTGCCTCCCTGCTGTGCCTCCCGCTACCCCTGTGATGGTCTCTTTGAAGACGGCCGATTTACCTGCCGTCGTGCCTGCCCTCGGCCGGGAAACCCGCCGGGTGGACCGCCGTGCCTTTGGAGCCTACCTGATTGTGGTCAGTTTCATGGGGGACGCGGTGGTGGCGGTGGCCATGCTGTTTCTGGCGTTCTGGGTCCGGTTTGTCAGTCCTGTGAGCCAGTGGGTGCTGGCGGATGAGATGGTGACCCTGCCTTCGTATCTGGGTCAGATCGCGCTCGGGGTCACCCTGATGATGGCGCTCCTGATCAATTTCCGCACCTATCATCCCGGACGTCTGCTCACGTTCTGCAGCCTCGCCGGCTCCATGGTCAAGGCCACCGCGACCTGGGTTATCGTCTTCATGGGCATCTCCCTCGTGCTCAAATTCCAACCGGGCATCTCCCGGCTCTACACGCTGGTTGGGTTTGGTCTGGCCACCATCGGTCTGTTGACATGGCGGGTCTATTTCAACCGGTATCTCTGGAATGAATCGGTGGCCCGCCGGCTGCGCGAGCGCGTCCTTATCATTGGCTGGACTAATGAATCAGAACGCATGGTCCAGCTTCTCAGCCGGGGTTCCCGCTGCCCTTATGAAATCGCCGGGGCCGTCGAGCCCCCCGATGGCTTCGGCGACCGGTCTCCGGGCAGCCATATTGCGATGCTGGGCTACTACCATGAAATCCGTGATCTGATCCAACAGCATGATATTGATGCCGTGCTGGTCTCGGATTTGAACCTGAGCCGGACCGAGCTGACCGATCTGGCCGTGATCTGTGAGAAGGAATTGGCCGATTTCAAGATCGTGCCGAATTGTTTCCAGATTCTGCTGAGCGGGTTGCACCTCGAATCCATGAACGGGGTGCCCGTGCTGGGCGTGAGCCACCTGCCGCTCCACTCCGCGTTCAATCAATACTTGAAGCGGCTGGTGGATCTCATCGGAGGGGGATTCGGCCTGCTGATGGCCTTGCCGGTGATCGGCGTTTTTGGCCTGATGGTCCGGCTCGAAAGCAAAGGACCGGTCTTTTACCGGCAGGTCAGGGTAGGCCGGGACGGCAAGCTCTTCTACATCTGGAAAATCCGCTCCATGCGCCTCGATTCTGAAAAGAACGGCATTGGCTGGACTGTCAAAGGGGACCCCCGGCTGCTAAAAATTGGTGTGTTCATGCGGAAATGGAACATTGATGAAATCCCCCAATTCTGGAACGTGATGAAAGGCGAGATGAGTTTGGTAGGTCCGCGTCCGGAACGCCCGGAATTGATCCACGATTTCAAAGAGGAAATCCCCCACTACAACGCCCGCCACAGCGTCAAGCCGGGCATCACCGGCTGGGCCCAGGTCAACGGGCTGCGGGGCGATACCGATCTCGTGGAGCGCATCAAATGCGACCTCTACTACATTGAAAACTGGAAATTCCTCTGGGACTTCCAGATCATGGTCCTGACTTTCTTCAAGCGCGACAACGCGTGCTGAGGAACCGCGGCCGGGTTAGGCTATCTCCCCGGCTTTCTCATCCTCCGGCTCCGGCAGGAAGAAGATGGCGATGATGGCGGGAATCCACAACACGGCTGCCCAGAGCAGGGTCCGGCGGAAGTCGCCGCCGCCCGTGATCTGCACGGCGAAGACGGTGCCCGCCGCGGCGGCGAAACGGCCGATGTTATAGCAGAATCCGGCGCCGGTGGTGCGCAGCAGGCTGGGGAAGAGCGGCGGCAGATACATCGTGAACAACCCGTAAACCCCGGACCAGAATCCGACCGCGGGCAGCCAGAAAAAGCCCATGGCTTCCAGCGGATGCGGCCATCCGAAAGTGGCAAGCACCGTCACCACAAAGCCGCCGAACATCAGCGCAATCGCCCGCCGGTAACCCAACCGGGTGGCCAGCCAGCCCGCAAAAAAATTCCCCGGCACCGACACCAGAATCAGCACGCCGAAGCTGCGGGCCACGAAGCTGTTCACATCAGGCGCGGACCATTGGGCGGCTGCGGCCAGCGAGCGCATGTATTGCGATTGCCAGAACAAAAACGCCCACCATGCCGTCAGGGAAAAGGCACAAACAATCACCGCCGGCACTGTGATCCGCACCAAACTCCCCCGGAACAAATCCATCATGCCCGGTTTGACTTGAACGCCGGATTGCGCTCCCTCCCAGGCTTCGGGTTCCGGCACGTGTTTCCGAATCCAAAAGACGATCAGCGCAGGCAGCACGCCGACGAGGAAGATGTAATTTGGTGGCAGATCCTTCATCAGAAAACCAGCCAGACACGCCAGCAGGATGCCGATATTCACCGCTGTCTGCAGCACCGCCGCCAGCCACTTCCGCCAGGCTTTGGGCCACGTTTCCGAGAGCAGGGTGGAACCCACCGCCCATTCTCCGCCAATGCCGAGCGCGGCCAGGAAACGGAAGATCATCAGATGCCACCACTCGGTCGCGAAGAACGAAAACCCAGTGAAAACCGCATACGTCAAAATCGTCAGGCTCAGCGCCCGGCTGCGGCCAATCAGGTCGCCCAAGCGCCCGAAAAACGTCCCGCCGAGGGCCCAGCCAATCAGAAATGCCGCCTGAATCCACGCCGCTTTGGTTTGCACATCGGCCTTGGCCAGTTTGTCCAGGTCCCCCGTATAGCCGAGCAGGAGAGTCACGAAGGCCGTCGCGACCAAGGTGTAAAGATGCAGGTCCAGTCCATCAAACAACCACCCCAGCCACGCCGCAATCCCCGATTTCCACTGGGAGGGCGAGAGGTCCTTCAGGGAGGTTTGCGGAGGGGTGGTGGATCGGCCTAAGGATGAATCACGGGTCATGGCCGGCAATCTATAGGGAGCGGCGGCGCCGCTGGCAAGAAACCGTTTTGCTCCTTTCCAGCGCCGTGCCATGGAGGAGGATGGACCTCTTTGGTTATGATCCCGCCGTCAATCTGCTGCCCTGCGACGGAACCGTGAACTACCACGGCCCCGTGCTGGACCCCGGCGGGGCGCAGCGTTATTATGAGGCCCTGCTTCAGCACGTTCCGTGGAAAAACGATGAGGTGATCCTCTTCGGCAAGCATCACGTCACCGCCCGCAAGGTGGCCTGGTATGGCGACGCCGGGTTCTCCTACAGCTACTCCGGCACCACCAAACAGGCGCTCCCCTGGACCGCGGAACTGCTGGAGCTCAAAACCCTCGTCGAGCAGCTCAGCGGCGCCCGCTTCAACTCCTGCCTGCTCAATCTCTATCACCACGGCGGCGAAGGCATGGGCTGGCACAGCGATGACGAAAAATCCCTCGGCCGCGACACTGCCATCGCCTCCCTCAGCTTCGGCGCGGAACGCGAGTTCCGCTTCAAACACAAGCTCCTCCCCGCCACCGCCCGGGTCCTTTTGGAACACGGCAGCCTGCTCGTCATGAAGGACGCCACTCAAACCCACTGGCTCCACAGCATCCCCCAGTCCAGGAAAATCCTCACCTCCCGGATCAATCTGACGTTCCGGTGCATGGTAGGGAGTGGTGGGTGACGCCGGGTTTGGTGACCCCAATTCCGGGCACCTTCAGCGCTCCGTCCAATCCACCACGGAAAGCTCCGGCACCCTCGAAAACTCCCGCAGATTTCCGGTAACCAGGGTGAGCTGATGTTCCAAAGCGTGTCCGGCAATGAGCAGATCCATTGGCCCGATCATCTGACCGGTGGAAGCCAGAGCCTGGCGAACCCGGGAGGAATGTTCCGCCGAGGATGGAGTGAAGGGCAAAATGGTCAGGGGAGCCGTGAAATCCTCCACCGCTTGCAGATGGCGCTGCACCGCGCCGGAGTGCAGGGCTCCATACCTTAATTCATAATAGCTGATGGCTGACAGGAAGATGGTTTGCGGTCCCTGTCGGGCATAGTGGGCGCTGACTGCGGGGTTGCCCTTCATGAAGAAGATGCTGGTATCGGAATCGAGCAGGAACATCAAAAATGAATTTCACGGGATTCCCCCTGATCGGGCCGCACAAAAGTATCGTCGATTCTTCCGCCGGCGAAGGATTCGAGATAGCCTTCGGGCCACGTATTTTCATCAGGAATAGGGCGCAGGATCAGGGTCGCTCCTTTGCGCTCAATCTCGACCCGCTTGGCGTCAAAACGAAACTCCTTGGGAATCCGCACCGCCTGCGAGCCGCCGGACAGAAAAACCGTTGTTGTCATGATGGATATACGTATATCCGGCGTCCCGGCTTACAAGGCTAAAATCCGAAATGGATCTCACTTTTGCTCCCAGGATTTCAGCAGGCTTTGGCGCTGGGTTTCGTCCTTGATGGTGTTTGCCCAGATCAAGGCCCCTTCCGGATCGAAAGCGTGGGCTTTGGCCGCGAAACCGGCTGCCGCGCCGTCATAGGCCGGGCTGTCGCGGTGGGCTTGCAGCCACGTGGCGACTTCGTCGGCGGTTTGCTCATCGGTCCACTGGCCTACCGTGTTGGCGGAGGCATGGAACGTCCCCGCCGAGGCCGGGTGGGTTTCGATCCACGCCAGGACTTCTCCTGCTGGTTGGGACTGCATCAGCGCGGAAGCAATATTGCCCATGGCTCCGCCAGGGAGGGCCGGACTACCAGCGAACGCATCAAACCAGGGTTTCAGCGTCACGGCGTAGGCGGGATCGTCATTGATGGCCATTTTCCCGCGGAGCATCTGCCGGAAAAATCCCTGCGCCAGCTGCTCTCCGCTGGCAGGGCCTTCATGATAAATGCCATCGACCCAGCCTTTGGGCTGAGGATCCCATCGGGTTGGATCTGGGCGATCAGGATCTTTTTCCTTGGCAGGTTGCGCACTCAATTTCGCCAGCCAATCCCTCACTTTTCCCGGGTCGTGGGTCGCCATCCGGCCGGCGACCATGCTCCAAATAGTCCGGTCCTTGTCAGGATCGAGTTGGTCCAGGGCGGCCAGTGCCCGGTCCGGGTCCACTGCTGCCGCCGCTTCGAACCATCCGGCCATCAGCCCTTTCCGGTAATTTCCCTCCGGCTGTTTGGAAATCCAATCCCAGCTTCCCGCCACATCCTGGGTGGCCCAACCCACAATGCCGTGCCGGACGTTCCAGGTTTCCCAGCCATTCACCACATCGTCGGGCCGGCCTTTTTCGGCCAGCCGCTCGCGGCCGACGCTGCCGAATTTCTGCATGAACAACTTCCATTCCTCATCACTGATCCGGCCATCCTTCCGGCTCTTACATCGGATCCCAGGCGCTTTCCCAATTCGATTTGTTTATTCCGTCCAACGCTTCGGCCAACATCCGGTGCCGTTTCAGCGGATCGCGGCAGGTGCTGAAAATTTGGTAGGATTCCAGCCAGTCCCGGGAAATGGCTACGTCCGCTCCGCTTGTGGTGGAGCCGGTGGAGCTGGCTTTTGGAGCACTGTCACGAGGCGCTGAATCCTTTGAACTTTCCCGCGCCGGAACGGCAGTGGTCATCCCCCCGCTGGAATCCCCATCCAGGCGGGACGTCCCCCAAGCCACACCCAGAGCCAGGCAAGCCGCACAGGCTGCCAGCCAATGCAAATCCCTGCGCGTCGGAAAAGTCACGATCCCGTAAACATGTTAGATGGCGGCGGACCCGTAAAGTAAATTTGCGCCCCGGATGGAGGCGGATGGTCGTGGGCCGCCGGCCTTTGGACTGCACGCAGTCCAAGGGGGGGGCGTTCGGGTTTTCGGAGAAGCATCCGGTGAAGTCGTAGAGTCACAGAATGGGCGGACGGTTTTTGACCAACGGCGTAAAGTCGCTCCAGTTTTCGATTCTGAATCCACGAATATCTCTCACGGATAAGGGGAACCATGGCAGCGCTTTTAGAGAGAGCAGGGCCGCAAACAAATTGGCCATGTCATCGCGGTGGGTCACTTAAAGGCTTCCCTGCACCCGCTCGAAAGCGAATTGGCGCAATGCTGCCGCGATATCCGCATAAGCGCCACTGACTCCTTTGGGATGGTGTTGCTCCGTATCGGCAACAGTAAGATCAAATGTGATGGCGAACATGGCCGGTCACTCCGCTTCGGGATCCTGAAGTGCCTTTGAAGCGGGGTAATTTAAAGTCTCCCCGGTTTGCACGACTACGATGGAGAGCATCCTGGAATCCACTTTTTTCAGAACTTGATAAACCGGACCCTCACGCCCGAACCGGCGGTAGGATCCCACCAGATCCCCGGAATTTGAAATCATGGTCTTCATGAAATTTCGTTGCCTCGAAACAGTGAAGGGGTCAAGAGGCCGCCGAAAAGAATACCAGCGAAAGAGCGGCAGGATATCTCTACACTTCCACCTTGTAAATTTGGAGCCGGCCCCACGGGGGCCAGATGCCGTTTTTGGGGGCGGGCTGGCCGTTGGCTCCGGCGAGGATCAGGGAATTTCCGTCGGCGGTGAAGCGGGCGTGGGTGATGCGCTTTTTGGTGTCGATGGAATGGACGGGCCTGCCGTCGCTGGAGGAGAAGAGGGCGGCATTCCAGGTGCCTTGGGCCTGGCGGCCGGCCATGATGAAGTGTTGGCCCTCGCGGAACGCCTCACCGGAGCCCGCTTCAACTCCTGCCTGCTGAACCTCTACCATCAGGGGAACGAAGGCATGGGCTGGCACAGCGATGACGAGAAATCGATCGTTCCGTATAGCGCCATCGCTTCGCTGAGTTTCGGAGCTGCGCGGGAATTCCGCTTCAATCACAAACACCTCCCCGTCACCGCCAAAGTTCTCCTTGGGCACGGCAGCCTGCTCATCATGAAGGACCGCACCCAGACTCACTGGCTCCACAGCATCCCCAAATCCAAAAAAATCCAGACCCCCCGCATCAACCTGACGTTCCGCACCATGGAGGAGCCCGGAAATCGCCGGACCTAACATAAATCCGGCGGGCGGCAGGCTATGCCGGAGGCAGGAACAGGGTGAATACTGCCCCGGACCGATCCTCCCGGTTGGTTGCCGTGACATGGCCGCTCATCCGTTCGGCCAGCATTTTCACAATCGCGAGGCCCATCCCGGTGGAATTCTCACCGGCGGTGGGACGGGCGCTGAGACGGCGGTATTTTTGGAACAAGCCGGCCTCATCTTCCGGGGTGAGACCGGGTCCCTCGTCCGTCACGAGGCAGGCGGGCATCCCGTCCGGTTGAAGCATGGCGGTCACTGTCAGTTTGCTGCCACGGGGCGAAAATTTAATGGCGTTGGAAACAAGATTCTCCAGGAGATGCTTCAAGGCACTGGCGTCAGCCATGACCATCACCGGATCAGCCGGAACCACCGTTTCGATCTGCGACTGCTTGTCCGCCGCTGCGCGGCTCAGCGAACCGATGGCAGCCTTGAGCGCGATTTCGAGATTGATCGGCTGAAAAGTCAGGGGGAACTCGGCAAACTCCTCGGCCTGCTGTGAAAGCAGGGATTCGATGCTGCCTGACATTTCCTTGACCGTGGATTCGATGCTATCAATGATCCGCGTCTCGAAGCTGGCTTCCGGTGGCAACTTGTTGCGCAAGGTTTGAACAATCAGGTTGATGGCGAAGAGCGGGTTCTTCAAATCGTGGGCCACCATCCCGAGGAGTTCATCCTTTTCCCGCAGCAGCCGGATCATCCTGTCCAGATTGGTCTTCAACGCGAGGTGGGTCCGCACCCGGGCAATCAGTTCGGGCTTGCGGAAGGGTTTGGTGATATAATCGACTCCGCCGCTTTCGAAGGCTTTGACAATAACCCCGGACTCCCCCGCCGCGGAGAGGAAAATTACCGGGACATCGAGGCATTCCGGAATCAGGCGCACCCGTTCGTAGAAGGCGAACCCGTCCATTCCCGGCATCCGCACATCCAGCAGAATCAGATCAGGTCTCCTTGCCGCGATGTGTTCCAAAGCCAGCGGGCCGCTGTTGGCGGTATGGACCTCATAACCCTCCCTGCGCAAAAAACCGCTCACCAGTTGAAGATTGGCGTCCTGATCATCCACTACGAGAATGGAAGGGATGCGAATAGTGACGGCGGGAATTCTGTTCATAAAAGGGGAACCCGGAGTGGAAAGGCATCCTCCGGAAGGGGACGCGGTCTGATGCCGCTGACCCCCCCTGAATCCTTATTTGAAGTCAGGATATAGGCGGGTTCGGGCCACAATGCAATCCCGGTCTATCTCTTTATGGCATGTTGCCGGAAATCCATCCATTCAGGGCGCGTTGCCTATGGGGTGTATTACCCATGGTCTTCGTAAAAGAGCGGGGGTATCTTAAACGCTTTCAGATATTATGTTAGTAGCTTTTCCTTATTGCGGCATTTTCCAACCGGGAGCCTCTGGCTCAGGATGCCACCCATTTTGAAAGTGCCTTTCAGAACCTGGGTATCGCTTGCGGCGGCCCTGCTGATCGTGGGGTTTGGCTCATGGGCCTGCTTCCGGGCCTATGGCCAGGTCCGGGATTCCGCCAGTTACCGGCTGCACCTTTCCGAAGTCTCCAGTCTCGCCAGCGAATTCGCTGCGGCCCTGACGGATGCCGAGACGGGGCAGCGCGGATTCGCGCTCACGGGCGATCCGGCCTTTCTGGAGCCATACGACGCGGTGGCCGGCCAATTGACCGGCAAGCTCAATGATTTGAGAAACCTCACGACTCTTCCGGCGGCTCAACAGCATCTGGATGCGATTCGTCCCCTGCTCGACCGCAAATTGGCGCACATGGCCGAGGTCGTTGCCCTGAGCCGTCCCGGCAATTTGACCGCCGCGCATGATTTGGTCCGGAAAGGAGACGGGAAAATGACCATGAATGCCATCCGGCAGGAGTTGAACGCCCTCCTCCTGATTGAACGTGGGCAAGACACCGCCAATGAAGCCAGCTTTCAGGAGCATCGCCAATCCCTCTTCGATCGCATTTTTGCGGCCTTGCTTGGTACTATCTTATGGGGCGTTACCTTCGGCTATTTCAATTTCCGGAAGTCAAAACACAAATTGGCCCGCATCATTCATCTCGAGACGAAACACCTGCTCGCTGCCCAACAGGCCGCCGGAGAAAAGCTCCTGCAGCTTAACATCTCTCTCCAGGCCAGTGAGGAACAGCTCGCCGTGACCCTCAACTCCATCGGCGATGCAGTTATCGCCACGGACAATGCTTCGCGGGTCACGCTGCTGAACTCTCTTGCGGAAAAGCTCACCGGTTGGTCCCTCTCCGCTGCCAAGGGTCGTGACGTCGCTGAAATTTTCCGCATCGTCAGCAAAGAATCCCGGGAGCCCTCGACCATTCCCATCGCGGAAACGCTCCGCAATGGAACTATCCAGGGCCTGGCCAATCACACCGTACTCCTCGCCAAAGATGGTTCCGAATACGATATCGCCGACAGTTGCGCCCCGATCCGTGACCGCCAGGGCGAGGTGATCGGAGCGGTCCTTGTCTTCCGGGATGTCACCGATGTTTATGCCGTCCAGCAGGCCCTGCGTGACACCGAAGCCCGCACCGCCTTTGCGCTCCACATGACCCACACTGGAGGGTGGGATTTCGATCTGGCCGATCAGGTCACCCACCGCACCCCCGGCCATGGGCTGATCTTCGGCTATGAAGGTGCCCTGCCTCCATGGAATTACGAGATCTTCCTGCAGCATGTCATCCCGGAAGACCGGGCGGAGGTCGACCGCCACTTCCGTGAGGCCCATGCCAGCGCCGGCCCCTGGGCTTTCGAATGCCGCATCCGCCGTGCCGATGGTGAAATCCGATGGATTTGGGAAGCCGGTGAGCACCTGTTCGATGCGGCGGGCAAACCCCGCCGCATGGCGGGCATCATTCAGGATATCACCACCAGAAAACTCGCTGAAACCGAGCGCGCCAAACTCGATCAAAGCCTGCGGGACCAGCAATTCTACACCCGCTCCCTGATCGAATCCAATATCGATGCCATCATGACCACCGACCCCGGCGGCACGATTACCGATGTCAATAACCAGATGGAAGCCCTCACCGGCCGATCCCGTGAGGAACTGATCGGGGCTCCGTTTAAAAACTACTTTACCGACCCCGCCCGGGCCGAAGCGGGCATCAATCGCGTGCTCCGCGAAAGCAAAGTCACTGACTACGAACTCACGGCCCGCGGCAAGGATGGCACCGAGACCGTGGTTTCCTACAATGCCACCAACTTCTATGACCGCGACGGCGTGCTCCAAGGCGTTTTTGCCGCCGCCCGCGATGTCACGGAGCGCAAACGGTGGGACCACGTCCTCGCAGAAAATACCCTCGAATTGGAAAAGGCGAAGGCCGTCGCCGAAAAGGCCAATCAGGCCAAGTCCGACTTCCTTGCCAGCATGAGCCATGAACTGCGCTCCCCCCTCAATGCCATCCTCGGTTTTGCCCAGCTTATGGAGTCCGATCTCCCTCCTCCCTCACCCGGAGCCAAGGCCAGCATCGATCAAATCCTTCACGCCGGTTGGTATCTGCTCGAACTGATCAACGAAATCCTCGACCTTGCGGTCATCGAATCCGGCCGCCTTTCCCTGTCCCTCGAGGCTGTCTCCCTCTCCCACATCCTCTTTGAATGCCATGCCATGATCGAGCCCCAGGCCCAGCGTCGCGGGATCACCATGACCTTTCCGGACTTTGATAGTCCGTGCTTTATCAGGGCCGACCACACGCGCGTCAAACAAGTCATTATCAACCTCCTTTCCAACGCCATCAAATACAACCAGGTCGGCGGCACGGTTGATGTCACCTGCCGCCGGACTTCTGCCGGGCACATCCGCATCAGCGTCACGGATACCGGTGCCGGTCTCTCGCTGGAAAATCTTTCCCAACTTTTCCAGCCCTTCAACCGGCTTGGTCAGGAAGCCGGCAGCGAGGAAGGCGCCGGGATCGGCCTCGTCGTCAGCAAGCGTCTGATCGAACTCATGGAGGGGATGATCGGCGTTGACAGCACCGTAGGTACCGGCAGCACCTTTTGGATTGATCTGGTCGCGGCCCCGGTCCCCGTGCTCGATGCTTCCCCTGCCCCTGATTCCGCCCTGACGTCCCCCCCTGCCGTCCAGCCCGCCACCAAGCCCCGTCTCCTCCTTTACGTCGAAGACAACGCCGCCAACCTGACGCTGATTGAGCAGCTGATCGGACGCCGTCCGGAAATGCGTTTGCTCACGGCCCGGAACGGCAAGGACGGCATCTGCCTCGCCAAAGCCAGCCTCCCTGACGTCATCCTGATGGATATCAATCTGCCGGGCATCAACGGCATCGACGCCATGAAGATCCTCCGCCTTGACCCCGCCACCGCCCATATCCCCATCGTCGCCCTCAGTGCCAATGCCATCCCACGCGACATGGAAAAAGGACTCGAGGCAGGCTTCTTCCGCTACCTCACCAAACCCATCCAGGTCACGCAATTCTTCGAAACCCTTGCCGCCGCCCTGGAATTCTCCGACCACCAACCGGCCAACCTGCCGGGTCTGCACCTGGCCGTTCCGGAGTGAAGATCGATTTGCGTTGAATGGGTGCCGCACCCGCCGCCGGATGAGGCAGCGTCAGGGAGGGCGCGGACCGTGTTTCCTCCCTTTGGAAACCTCGTCCCGGACCGGCCTGAAAGAAACTTCAGGACTCCACCTGGTAAACCTGGAGCCGCCCCCACGGTGGCCAGACGCCGTTTTTGGGAGCGGGCTGGCCATTGGCTCCGGCGAGGATGAGGGACTTTCCGTCGGCGGTGAAGCGGGCGTGGGTGATGCGTTTTTTGGTGTCGATGGAATGGACGAGGCTGCCGTCGGCAGCGGAGAAGAGGGCAGCATTCCAGGTTCCCTGGGCCTGGCGGCCGGCCATGATGAAGTGTTGGCCGTCAGGGTGCCAGGCGATGGCTTCCATCAGGCCGGTGCCGTGCTGGCCGTCCTTGATCTGGTCGAGGCGTTCGCCTTTCTGCCAATTCCAGCGCTGCCAGGTCATTTTTCCATTGCCGGCCATGGGATCGCCCATCGGACCCATGCCGCAGCAGAGCAGGGTGGATCCGTCAGGAGAAAAGGCGAGGCTGTAAATGCCGCCGCAGTAGTGATGGGTTTTGGTGGTGCCCCACGAGGTGAAGTCAGGGGAATTCCATTGCGCCACCGGTTGGCCATCGGCGCTGGCGGGTAGTTTCCAAATTTTGATATCGCCCATCATGTTGGCGGCGGCGAGATGCAGGCCATCTGGACTGAAGCAGCAACTCAGGACCGGCGGACCGTGGCTGAAGGCGGCCACGGGTTCACCGGTCAGGGTATCGAAAACTTTGACCGAGGGTTCGGTTTCCTGCGCGGGCTCATACTTCCAGCCGCCGGGCAGATATTGTCCGGTAACGGTGGCAAGGTGGCGGCCATCCGGAGACAGGGCCAGTTGCCAGTTCCAGAATTGATGCGCCTGCACCCGCCGCCAGCAGCGTTTGGTGGCGACGTCATGCCAGAGCAGCCAGCCATCGTAACCGCCGGAAATCATGGTTTTTCCATCGGGCAGCAGCACACAGCCGCTGGCGAAGGAATGGTGTTTTTCCGCAAAGGGTTCCGCTTTGCCAGTGGTGGGATCCACGGCCTGGAGCGTGCCGTCAGCGCAAGCCGCGAAGGCCTCGGTGCCATCCGGGGACAGGGCCAGGCCCAGCACGCCGGCGGGGAGTTGGTGATCGTGGGCGACGGTGAGTTTCATGTTGTCAGGCCAGCAGGTCGCGGATCGGTTCCATTTTGCTTTCCACGCGGTGGAAGGTCGGCATGCCCGGCAGATCGTATTCCGCGTAGGGATCGATGCCGAGGGCGGTGAAGATGGTAGCGAAGAGGTTTTGCTCGTTATACGGTTTTTCGATCACATCCACGCCGTCGATGTCGGTAGCCCCGGTGACCACGCCGCGCTTCAGCCCGCAGCCGGTCATCATCATACTCCAGGCGTTGGGGTAGTGATCGCGTCCGCGGGCCTGATTCATCCAAGGGGTGCGGCCGAATTCGCCCATCGCAATCACCAGGGTGGAGTCCAGCAGGCCGCGTTCCTCGAGGTCATTCACGAGATGATAGACCACGCGGTCCATTTCCGGCACCAGCATCTGGTGGATCTCATGCTGGAAGACGTGGTTGTCCCAGTTCATCCCGTTGGCGACCATCACAAAAGGCGCGCCGTTTTCCACGAGATGACGCGCCATCAGGGAATGCTGGGCGAAACTGCCGGGACCATAACGCTCGCGGTCCTTCGCGGGGAGTTGATTTACGTCGAAAAGATCGGCGCTGGCGGTCATGCCTTTCATGCGCTCAAAGGCGGCATTCTGGCTGCGGGCAATGGTGCTGCTGCGGTCGCGCTCGTATTTGGCCGTCAGGAAACGGCGGAGGGTTTCGCGGGATTCCAGATCGTGCTGCGGGATGGTCGCGGCGGCGGCGTTGACAAGCTGCGTGTAATCACCACCCAGGCGCACCGGGGCATGTTCCGCGCCCAGCCAGCCGGCCCAGTTGCCGGCCTTGAAGGACTCGAATTCGTTGCCTCCCGGAATCGGGTCGAGCAGGATGAAATTGGGAATCGGACTATCCAATTGTCCCATGGCCTGCGACAGGGCGCTGCCCAGGGTCGGCCGGGTGAAACCCGCGCGTTCCGGGCTGCCGCGTTGCAGGAGAGAAATCGCCTGGAAGTGTTCCGGCTGCGTCGTCTTCATGCTGCGGACGATATTCAGCTTGTCCGCGATGCCCGCGCAGTGCGGCATCAGGGAGGAAAAATGGACCCCGGGAAGTTTGGTGGGGATGCTCCCGAACGGGCCGCCGCCGGGCCGGCCGGGTTTCGGGTCCCAGGTTTCAAATTGGCTGGGTGCTCCGCAGAGCCAGAGCAGGATGCAGTGTTTTTGCGCCTTTTTGGTTTCGGCAGCGAACACGGGATTATGAAACAGTCCGGCAAAGCTGGCCGCACTGGCGAGGGCTCCTCCGCCGAGGCCTTTGAGGAACAGGCGGCGGTGGATCTGGTGCTCATTGGTGGCGCACTGTCCGGGGATGAGAGAGGGGGAATCGGGTTTCATCTTCAAGGGACAGTCAGGAATTCCGCGCTGGTCATCAGTGCCCACAGCAGATCCCGGACCGCGCCGGCGGCATCATCCGGGCGGGCCATCAGGAAAGCTTCGGCGGAAGCCGCTTCGGCAGCATCCGGCTGGCGGCCGTAAACGGCGAGGAAGGCTTCACGGACTTTTACGGAAGCGTCCGGGAAGGCGGCGAGACGCGAGGCCGTGTTGTCCCCGGCGGGTTTCAGCAGGTCCGTGAGGACCGGGGAATTGGTGAGGAACTGCGCTTGTTGGAAGGTCGCATTGTAGTTCACCGGGAGGACGTCGGGCAGCGCCGTGATGGTGGCGCGGCGGAGGGTGTCGTCGTCCGCCGGCAGGCCGGAGGCGATGCGCCAGGAGCGGGCGATCTGTTCGGCGGTGAGGGGGCGTTCCAGTGATCCCGCAAAGGCTTCCGGCGGTGCGGCGGTGGCAGATCCCAGGGCATAGGCACGGCTCAGCACGAGGCCGCGCACGAGGCGGCGGATGTCGTAGCGGTTGGCCGCAAAATCCTTCGCCAGCCAGTCGAGCAATTCCGGATGGCTGGGTGGATTGCGCGCTGTCATTTCATCCACTGGATGCACCAGGCCCCGTCCCAGCAGCGCGGCCCACAGGCGGTTTACCAAAGCGCGGGCCAGCAGCGGATTGTCAAGGGTCGCGGCATCGGCAAATGCTTCGCGGCGGGAGAATTTGGGCACCCGCACCTTGGCTTTGGCATCAAGGTATTTGTCATCGCTATCTGATTCCTTCTGGTCGCCGGCGGGCCAGGTTTCCGGCACGGTGTGCCCGGTCAGGAGGGTGACGGTGGCGGGTTGCGATTCCTTGTGGAGGTTCGTGAAATTGATGAAGCCTCCCACGGCGGACTCGCCCACGCTGCTAGTGCCTTCCACGTTTTTGCTGCGGTTGAAGGCGGCGACGAGGCCCCAGTAGTGGCCTTGTTTGATCTCGCGGGCCAGCGGGTGGTCGTGGCACTGGGCGCAATCGATCTTCGCGCCGTAAATGAGGGGAGCGACGGCTTCGGCGATCTGCTGGTGTTCGTTGCGGCGCTCGTAGAGAAACCACGACGCGCCTTTGGTTTCCGGCTTGTCTTCCGGCCGGGCCGCCAGCAAATCGCGCACGGTTTCATTCCATGGACGGTTGTCCCGGAATTTGTGTTCCAGAAAGTCCCACCAGCCGTTTTTACGGCGACGGTCCTCGTTGTTGTCCCGCTTGCCGCGTCCCATCAGGAAGGCATCCCATAACTCGCGCATCCGCACCGGATAGTCGTTGGAAGCCAGCAAACGGTCCACGAGGACAGGGCGGCGCGCGTCGGCCGGAGTTTGATGGAATTCAGCCAGTTCGTGGGCCGTGGGGATGCGCCCGGCGAGATCCAGGGTGACGCGCCGCGCCCAGGTGGAGTCGTCCACGGGGCGGGACGGAGTCAGTCCCTGCCGGGTCCAGCTTTCGTTCAGGAAGGTATCCACGGCCAGGGTCACTGAGGCAAACGTCCGCAGAGTGGCGGGCGCCGCGGCGGCGGGTTCTGCGGGGGTGCTGGCCAGGGCGGTGATCCATTCGTGGACTATGGCGCGTTCCGCGTCCGAAAGCTGCTTTTTGGGCGGCATGTGGGGATCAGCACCTGCGGCGAGCTGTTGATAAAGACGGCTTTCCTCCGGCTTGCCTGGAATCACCGCCGGACCTTCGTCGCCGCCTTTCAGGACGGCGGCAGGGGTGTCGAGTTCCAGTCCCCCCTTTTGCTCGATCGGCCCATGGCATTTGGCGCACTGCACATCAAAGAGCGGCTGCACCTTTCCCGTCCAAAGGGCCGCCGCGTCTGCCGCGCGGCTCAGGCCTGGCAGGGACAGACAGAGTGCCAGGGTTGCATGAGTTGGCCGGAGCATGGATTCAGTCGCGGGGGATGAAGGTGGTTAACACGTGCCGGAGCCAGTCATGCTTTCAAACTGGATCCCGTCGATGACACACGGGCCGTTCGATGGATGCCATCCGGCCGGGGGAAAGCATGGAGTGAACTTTTCCTCCCGCTTTACCAGCAGATCTCCCTGGCTCTGGAAGCCGCGGGCTATCCGGTTGAAGTGATGATCGGCAGTTTGGAATTCCGCCTGCCAGTAGCGTATCCATTGGGATGATACCCACCACTATGCTCCCGCCATTTTGTGTGACGACGGCAGCGGCCCCTCCAATGTGTATGAGGACTAGGTTCATGTGCCCAACGTGTTGGCGCACCGGCGCTGGAAGTATCTCCGGGTGAATGCCCGGGATTGGCATCTGGATCGGGCGAAGGTGATGGAACGGATCCGGTTGGCCCTGTGAAGGGATGAAAAGTTGGCCGCTCTCAAAACAATACCGGATTCTTTCTTGCCCGGGGGCAGGGGAGCATGGAAGGCATGGGCCAACATGGGCCGGTTTTTGATTTCGCGTTTTCTCAGCCTGCTGGCGGTGCTGGCGGTGGTGTTGACGCTGACTTTTGTGCTCTTCCGCACGTCGCCCGGCGGGCCATTTTCCTTTGAGCGGGATTTGTCTGCCGACCAGATTCACGCCAAGGAGGTGCAGTATAAGTTGGACGGCCCGCTCCGGTGGCAGGTGGCGCGCTGGTGGGGGGACGCCTTGCGGGGGGATTTCCGGGAGTCCATGAAGTCGAAGAATTTCACGGTAGCGGAGATTTTGCGGCAGAGCCTTCCGGTCAGTTTTGCCCTCGGGGGGGTGGCATTTGTCCTGGCGGCGACAGGAGGCATCGCGGTGGGGGCGCTGGCCGCGGCGCGGAAAAATGGCTGGCCGGACCGGTTGGCCATGACGGGGGCGCTACTGGCGATTTCGCTGCCGACGTTTGTGACGGGACCGCTTCTGGTGATGGGATTTGCCCTGACGCTGGGGTGGTTTCCAGTCGGTGGATGGACCAGTTTGAAACATGGGGTGCTGCCGGCGGTATGTCTGGCGATTCCCTACGGGGCCTACGTGGCGCGGTTGATGCGGAACAGTATGGTGGAGGTGCTGGGGGCGGACTTCATCCGGACGGCGCGGGCGAAGGGGTTGGCGGAGCGGCAGGTGATCTTCAAACACGCCTTGAAGGTGGCGGTGTTGCCGGTGGTAAGTTATCTGGGGCCGTTGGCAGCGGGGCTGTTGACGGGCAGCGTGGTGGTGGAGAGCATTTTCGGGATTCCCGGAGCCGGTCAGCATTTTGTAAACTCCATCCTGAACAAGGACGGCTTTCTCCTGATGGGGGCCGTCGCCGTCTATTGCGTGCTGCTGGTGGTGCTGAATTTCCTGGTCGATGTGATCTACTGCGTGCTGGACCGCCGCATCAAATTGTATGAGTAGCCCCTCGCTCTCCATCGCCGCCTCCGGGCGTAAGGTATCGGACCCGCTGACCGGCTGGGAGCGGCTGAAGCTGGATCGGATGGCCATGATCTCGCTGGCAGTATTAGTGTTATCAGCCTTGGCGTGTTTCATTGCCCCTCCGTTGATGGAATCGGCCAGAAATATGACGAGCGCAGCCACGTTCAGTCCTCCCGGAACGCAGGTCACTGCCGCGGACGGGGCGCGGTATCAGGCCTGGCTGGGAACGGATGCCAGCGGCCGTGATGTGCTTTACCGGGTGCTTTCCGGGGGGCGGGTTTCGCTGGTGGTGGGTTTGTGCGCCGCGGGCGTGAGTTTGTTTATCGGAACGTTGGTGGGCATGACCGCCGGATTTTACGGGGGAAAAGTGGACAGTTTCCTGATGCGGTTGGTCGATGTGCTCTATGCCAATCCCCGGGTGCTCTTTGTGCTGATTCTGATCAGTGCCCTCACGGGGCCACTCAGTCTGTGGATCAATGAGGCCCGTGCGGCCGCCGAGATGCGGAACTGGATGACCATCAAGGCCTGGGTAGACGGCGCGATTCCGTATCAGCGGACCATTATTCTGATCTTCTGCCTTGGCTTGATTGAGTGGCTGACGATGGCTCGGATCGTCCGCGGCCAGGTGCTGGTGTTGAAGGAGCAGCAATTCATCGCGGCGGCCCGCGTTTTAGGGCAGTCGCAGTGGAAAATCATGATCCGCCACCTATTGCCGAATCTGTGGACAGTCATTTTGACGTATCTCACGCTGACGGTGCCGGTGGTGGTGCTCGACGAGAGTTTTCTCAGTTTTCTGGGGCTTGGCATTGAAGAGCCGGCGTCGAGTTGGGGGACCTTGTTGAAGGAAGGGGCCGGGGCCGTGAATCCCTTGATTTCCCGCTGGTGGCTGCTGATTACCCCGGCCGTGGCGATGGGTCTGACCCTGTTGGCGCTGAATTTTTTAGGAGACGCCTTGCGCGACGCGTTCGATGTGCGTTAATAACCGTGCGTCAGGCACTGGGAAGCTTGAACTTGATTAAGTATTCTTAGAAATAATACTTGCTGAAGTTCTGGTAATTCCTACACTAGTGTCACCTTTCGCGGCTTCTGCGGGCATAGCTTAGTGGTAAAGTTCCAGCCTTCCAAGCTGGCCAGGCGGGTTCGATTCCCGCTGCCCGCTCCACTAAAAGCCGCAGGGAATATTGCTTTCCCGATGCGCCGCCCCCTTTTTTCTGTGCTTTTGCTGGTCTTGGCGGGGACATGGCTGGCCGGCGGGGCTCGGTTGCAAGCCCAGTCCGGGATCAAAACCATCAAAATCGACTGTGCTCCGGTATTGGAAAAAATGCGGGCCGACATTGCCGCTGATCCGGGCAGGCTGATTCTTGCCGTGGAGGATGCCCTCACCACCAATGAGGCCTGCGCCTGTCCCATCATCCGCACCGCAGTGAACTTGGCGGGAAGCGATCCCTCCTTGATACCCCAAATTGTGGTGGCGGGCGTGCGCTTGGCCCCGTCTGCGGCCGTCCGGATCACGGAATGCGCACTCATGGAAGCTCCTGATTCAGCAGAAGCGGTCCGTGCTGCCCTTGCCCAGGAGTTGGGGGAAGGCGCCGTCCCTTGGCTTACTCCCACCGCCGCCACCGGAACGGTCCCCGCTGATCCGGAGCCGGAGGTCGACGGAAAAGGCCAAGCCCCGGTCAAAGTGGCTGCTGCTGCCCCAGCTGATGACGCAGCACCGTTTTGGCCTTCGGTAGGAATTTCAGGCATATACGTCGTTATGCCGTCTCAACGTGGGGCAGTTGCGCCCATCGCTGGAGTGGTTCAGCGGGTCATTTCGCCCCGGAAAGAGATCCCAAAACGTCCCAGCTCACCCCTCACCCGCCATATTCCCGAATAAACCTGACGGTTTTCGGAATAATTACCTTGAAAGCAGCCTCCGGCACTGGCACAGTACGCTTTTTATTGGGCACTTCAGTGTTCACTGCACCCTCCCCCGCTGAATTAAATTTTTTAACCAAGCTTCCATGAAACGACAACTTTGCCTGCTCTCTCTCGCCTCTCTCACCGTCCTCAGCACCGGTGCCCATGCTCAAGGGCTCCTCAGTCTTGGTCAGAGAGACGAGTTTGAGAAAAAACTGCCCTTTTCCGTTACGGTAGGCTTGGGTGCTGGCTGGGATTCCAATGTGAACCTCAGCCCGGACGATGAGCAGGACAGCGCCTTTATCAAAGGCACTGTTATTGCCGAATACAGCACCGGCGACCGCCGCACTTCCTATACCTTTGGGCTCACTTACAACCCGTTTTATTACCTTGATGCTCCTGAAGGTGTCGATGAGTTCCAGCAGAGCGCCAGTGTCAATTTTGCCCTGCGTCACCGCGTCAACCCGCGTTTGACCATCACCGACAATCTCTACTTTGCTTACGAGTATGAGCCAAACTACCAGATCGGGACTTCGGTGGCCCGCCGCACCCAGCCCTACATCTACGGATACAACAGCCTGAATGTAGCCTACGCCTGGACCAAGCGGTTCTCCACCGTAACCGGCTACACCCTGTCCGGGATTGATTATGATTCGGACTCCGACACCGGTGAAAACTACATCAGCAACCTCTTCACACAGGATTTCCGCTACGCGTTCACCAAACTCACCACCGGAGTTCTGACCTACCGGTATGGCATGACCGAATATGACAACGGATTTGGAGACTACACTTCCCAGTATTTCCTGGCTGGGGTCGACCATTCCTTCAGCCGCCGCACCACGGGGAGTTTCCGGGCGGGTGCTGAAATGCGCGACCGGGACAACGGAGGCAGCGACACCAATCCCTACGCGGAAGCCAGCTTCTCCCACAGCATCGCCAAACAAACCTATGTCCGCTGGTATGGCCGTTACGGTTTCGAGGATGCCGACGTCGGTAACTACGAGGACCGGACTTCCTTCAGGACCGGGGTGAGCGTGCAACAGCGTTTCACCAATCGCCTCGCCGGCAATCTCGGTGCCAACTACGTCTTCGATAGCTACAAGGGCGGTAACCCTGAAACGGATGACAACGTGATCGAAGTCAGCCTCGGCCTCGATTACAACGTCTACAAAAATCTCGTCCTGAACACTGGCTACTCCTTCACGACCACGACTTCTGATGTCGCGGCCCGGGAATATGATCGTCATATCCTCTCGCTGGGCATGACTGCCAAGTTCTAAGCTGGCCCTGCCTCGGATTGAACAATTCAGCCCTCACAGTGTCTTTTGATGCTGTGAGGGCTTTTCCTTTACAGAACGCATTCCGGACGGTATTCACTACCAGTCTCAACCTTCAAATTCTCCCCCCACCATGAAAGAGCAGCTCGCCGAATCCAAGATGCACGCCCTCGACTACTGGCAGGTCGTCCGCAATCGCTGGGGGGTCATCCTCCTTACCTTCTTCCTCGTGCTCCTGGCGTCTCTCGTCATTGTGGCCCTGTTGGATAAGAAATACGTCGGGCGCACCAGCCTGCAGGTTCACCAGGTCGCGCAGACGACCGTCTTCGAAGATGGCAATAATGGCAGCCGCATGAACAACCTCAGTGGTAACTTCCTGGAGACGCAATTTAAAATCATCACCTCCCGCGAGACCCTCATTCAGGTCGTCAATAAAAAAAACCTCAAGGCGCGTTGGGAAATGTCCGAAGATGATGCGGTCAGTAAACTGAGCCGCATGATCGAGACCGAGGAAGAGCGCGGCACGGAAATCATTTCGATCGAAGTATACAGCAACAAATACGACGAGGCTGCCGAACTGGCGAATGCCGTGCGCGAGGCCTATGAAGAACGCCGGAACCAAACGGAAAAAGACCGGGTTGAAGGCTTGGTGGGAGCGCTCAGCCTGAAGCTGAAGGCGCAGTCTACGGATGTGGAGGAAGCCCGCGCCGAAATGATGCAAATCATGACCCAATACGGCATCGTGGATCTACAGTTCGGGAACTCCACGCGCGGGATGAGCGGTACCCTTGGCGGCGCGGATGAGGATCTTCGGAGCAGTTCACAAAACGTCCTGGAGATGCAGACCAAGGTGGCCACTCTGAAGGCAAACTTGCAAAATCTGCAAGATCTCAGCGGCGAAAACCTGATCGAATATGCCATGAGCCTCGGAGTCGAGGATGACACGATCCGGAGTTTCGCCACGGTCTACAAAAAGGACCGGGTCGAATATGAAAGGATGACGAATTCGGGTTTTGGCAAGCGCCACCCGAAAGTCCAGGGCCTTGCCTCCCAAATTGAGAAGGAGAAACAAATCCTCCTGACGGCCGCAGAAAACTATCGGCAAAGCCTGACGGTCATGATCAAAAATGTCGAGGATGCCTTGAAGAGTGTCACGGATATCCGTAACACCAAGAAGGAAGAATCCTTGGAAGAAAAGAAAAACTCTGCCGCCTATTACAAAGCCAAATCGAGTTACGAAATGAAGCTGGATTTGCTCAACCAGATGCGGGAAACCTTCCTCAAGACGGAGGTCAACATGCTCCTGCCCCGTGTTCCGATTCAAGTTCACGAAATTGCCAAACCGGATCTCACCCCCGCCCGTCCCAATGTGCCTCTCCTGCTCGGCATCGGAGCAGGCCTTGGACTGATTCTCGGCCTCGTGCTCGCCTTCTTCCTCGAATACCTCGATACCAGCGTCAAGACCCTCGACGATGTGGAGCGGTATCTCGGAGTTCCAGTGCTGGCGGTCATTCCCAAAGACGTCGGGGTGCTCCACAAGCAAAGCGGTCTCAGCCCGGATGCGGAAGCCTACCGGATTCTGCGCACCAACATCGAGTTCAACCGGAAGAGTGCGGATTCCAATGCTATCACGATCGTCTCCGGCGGTGCTGGCGAAGGGAAGTCCACCACTTTGGTCAATCTCGCCTACATCTGTGCCCAGGGTGGATATAACACCCTCATGATCGATGGTGACCTGCGCCGTCCGAAGTTGCACACCTTCTTCGACATCAACAACTCGGTCGGTCTCACCAACTACCTGACGACCGCGCTGCAGCTTGAGGACGTCATCCTCCAGACGCCGATCGAAAACCTCTACTTCATGCCGTCGGGCATTCTCCCTGCCGATGCCGCCGGGATTCTCAATAGCCGCCGCATGTCGGAACTCATTGCAGACGTCAAAAACCGTTTCGACCTTGTGCTGATCGACTCTCCGCCGATCCTGGGCGTCAGTGATGCCTCCGTCCTCGCTTCGGAAGTAGACCTCACCATCATCGTGATCCAGCACCGCAAATTGCCGCGCACCATGCTGCTGCGGGTCAAACAGGCCATTGAAAATGTCGGAGGCAACCTCCTCGGCGTGGTCCTCAACAACGTGGATGTCCGCAGCGACAGCCAGTACCAATACTACACCAGCTACTACACTTATTACTCCCCCACCAACATGGAGAAGAGCCGTCCTGCCCGGGGTGCCGCTTCCGCCAATGCTGGTCCTGCCCGCACCAGCACCCCGGCAGGAGGCGCCCGGAAAGGAGAAGACGAGGATTATTGATTGAACGCATCATGCCGCAACCAATCCAAACTTTATCACCCCCTCTACCCATGAAATTCCTCACCTATCTTTTGGCCACCTGCCTGCTGGCGTTGGTCCCTGCCAAGGCCCAGTTGGCTGGTGTTCTCAAGGCCGGCGACTCGGTTAATATCGAGCTCAAAACTCCGGCTGAAGATGCTCCCAATCTGACCACCACCTACGCTGTTTCCGATCGCGGCACCATCAAGATGCCGATGCTGGAGCAGGAAATCCCAGCGGCCGGGATCACCACTTCCAGCTTGGCGCGCCGCATCGAGTCGGCGTATAAGGCGGCCGATATCTACACGGCGCCGATGATCAACGTGACCCTGCCTTCAATTACCGACGGTGGCATCGCCAACCACGTAGTGAGTGTCGGCGGAGAAGTGCGGGCGACCGGGGAATTCCCCCTCCGTCAGGGCATGACCCTCATGGCCGCCATCAACCGTGCTGGTGGATTCACGGAGTTTGCCCGGACGAAGGGTGTCAAACTTCTTCGCGGAAACCGCGAGACGATTTATGACATGCGCAAAATCAATCCTGACGGATCCAATAATCCGGTTCTCATGGATGGAGACCAGATCATCGTACCGGCGGGCTAAGATCCGCCTGATCCTGAATTGAATTCCAAAAAAACAGCGCCCTTTGACCGGGGCGCTGTTTTTGTCTCAAGTCCCTGACATGACCTTGGTATCTCCTCCTGGCCCCAGCCCGGCGCTGCTTGGTCTGGATTATGGTGACGCCCGGATTGGAGTTGCCGGATCAGATGGCCTTGGCCTCTTGGCTCATCCCTTGGAAACGGTTGTTTCCCGACCACGGCCAGCCGCCCTGCGCCGCATCGTGGAGATTTTTCACCAACGTCGTGCCACAGGAATCATCATGGGTTTGCCGGTGCGGGCCGATGGCGAGGAGGGCAGTGCGGCCGAAAAAGTCCGCCGATTTGCGGACTCCCTCCTTCCGCTGCTCCCAGAAGGGACCTTCATTGCCTATCAGGACGAATACCGCTCCACGGTGCAAGCCACTGAGCACCTGCGCGCTGCCGGCAAGCGGACCAAGTCTCACCGTCCCCTGATCGATCAGGCGGCGGCGGTGGTCATCCTCCAGGATTATTTGGACGGGCAGGCCGCGCCCTTGCCGGAAGGGTTGGCCGACGGCATGGAATAGTTTCTTATGCCGCGCCTCCGTCTCACCCTCGCCTATGATGGCCGCCCCTTCGCGGGATGGCAATCCCAGCCGTCGGGGCGAACCGTGCAGGACACCCTGGAGAAGGCCTTTCTCCAAATTCTACCGGATCAGCCGCTGCGGGTGACCGCCAGCGGACGGACCGATGCCGGGGTTCATGCCCTCGGACAGGTGGTGCATTTTGACACGCCGGCGGGGAGCGCTCTGCCCCCTGACGCCTGGCTGCGGGCCCTGAATGTCCACCTGCCGCCCTCCATCCGCGTCATGGAGAGCTGGATCGTGCCGGATACCTTTCATGCCCGCTTCGATGCCACCGGCAAGACCTACCGCTACCGTCTCTGGACCGGTGCCGTGCTGCCGCCTTTGGAGGCGGGGCTCGCCTGCCATCACCCGCGTCCCCTTGAACTCGCGGCCCTGACCGAGGCCTGCCTGGCGCTCCAAGGCACCCACGACTTCACGAACTTTGCGGCTTTCCGTGGCCACGAGGACGGTACCGAGGACAATATCCGCACTCTCTGGACCGTGGCGCCCAGCATGGCAGGCGCGGTGGTGACCCTGACGTTTCATGGGTCCGGATTCCTCTACAAGATGGTGCGGCTGCTCACCGGTGGCCTGCTCCGGGTCGCCACCGGCCGTGAGCCCCTGACTTGGTTCACCGACCTGCTCCACCGCCGCGTACCCGGCAAATGCTCCCACGTGGCGCCTGCCGCCGGGCTCTATCTGGTCGAAGTCGATTACCCTGAGATGACATGACCGCCCTGGCCCAATTACTCACCAAGCGACTGCAGGAAGAAGGCAGCATGCCCTTTTCCAGCTTCATGGCTGCCGCTCTCTACCACCGGGAGCATGGTTATTACACCTCGGAGCGGGGTCGGACGGGTCGGGCCGGGGATTTTTTCACCAGTGTCAGTGTGGGTCCCCTATTTGGGCAGATCATGGCCGGCGAGTTTTGTGCCGCATGGGAACGTTTGGGGAAACCAGACCACTTCACCCTCATCGAGGCGGGCGCCAACGACGGCCAATTCGCCCTCGATGTCCTGAACTGGGCCCATCAGCACCGGCCGGATTTTCTCCGGGCCTTGGTTTATCAAATCGACGAACCGCTTCCTCGCATGGCCACCCTCCAGCTGAGGACCTTGAATTCTTTCCGTTCCCAAGTGACCCATGACCGGGTCGACGCTGCCGCGCACGGTTGTTATTTCGCCAACGAACTCCTCGATGCTATTCCGTGCCGACGGGTGCGGTTCACAGGCGGCCGATGGCAGGAACTTCATGTGGGGCTGGATGCGGAACAGGATTTTTGCTGGCTGGAGCGGGAACCGGAGGACCGGGCGCTCGTGAAGCGTTTGGCTTGGTTGGGAGAGGAGTTTCCAGAAGGCTATACTACCGAAATCGCCCCGGCGGTGGGTTCCCAGATGCGCCTTGCGGCTGCCCGTCTCGAGCAAGGGTATCTGTTTTTTGCCGACTACGGCTACCCGGCCCGGGATTATTATGCGCCACAACGCACTTCCGGTACCCTGCGGTGCTACCGTCAGCACCGGGCACACGAAGACCCCTTTGACGCGATCGGGGAGACCGACCTCACCGCCCATGTGGATTTTTCCCTCGCCGCCACCACCGCCGTCCAATCGGGTTGTGAGGTGTTGGGATTTCTGGATCAGGCCCGTTTTCTCACTGCCGCGGCGGCCCCTGCTTTGAGGGACATGGAGCCGCCCACCTCCGCCGCGTGGCAGCGTCAATTCCAAACCCTGACCCATCCCGCCCATCTCGGCCAAAAATTTCAATTCCTCGTGCTGGGCAAAGGGGTTTCCGGCCATACCCGGCCCGCCAGTCTCGCTTTCGCCCGCCCCACGGCCACCGCGGACCTGCTGGACCCGGTTTTCCGGGCGGTGGAAGATGAGGCATGAATCGATGGTGCCGCACCCCATGACGGACGTAGATCAAAGCATGGAATCGACCCGCGAAATCACCGTGCCGCCGCTGCGGCAGCAAATTCTCCACGCTTACGAGGCTCACCTCCGCCGCGAGGGGCATCCACCGGTTTCCGTCTTCCGGTTTGCCGAGGCCCATGGTTTCACGGAACGCGATTTCTTCGCGGAGTTTCCCTCGCTGGAAGCCGTGGAGTCCGCTTGGTGGGTGGCGCGGCTGGACCATGTCATCGGATCTGTGGAAAGCGGGCCCGCGTGGGATTCCTTCAGTGCCCGCCACCGGATGCTGGCCTTCCTTTTCGCCTTTGCCGAAGCGTCCCTCGATTTCCGTTCGGTCCTCCTCGTGCGCCTGCAGGGCCGTAGTGTCCTGACCAATCCGCCGGAGTTGGCCGCGTTCGAAGACCGTTTCGTCGGTTTCGCCCAACGGCTGTTGGAACATGGCCGGATCCACGGCGAAATTGCCTCGCGCGGCCCGCTCAGCCGGTTGTATCCGCAGGCGGCCTACCGGTTATTCCGCAGCGTGATTGATTTCCACCTCCGTGATTCGAGTCCGCGTTACGAGCGGACCGATGCCTTCATCGAAAAATCCACCACCGTTCTGTTTGACCTGATTGGCAGGCAAGTGCTTGATTCCGGGTTCGATCTCCTGCGGTTTCTTCTGCCCAAGTGGACCAGCCGCGCCTGACCTGATCTCATGGAGCCCACCCCCGATCCCGGATCAGGCCAGGAAAGTATCCGCAGCACTCCCCTTTCCCGCATGGCCGCCCTTGCCGGCGCCGGTGCATCCGTGGGGATGAACTATCTGAAATATTATGGTCAGCGCGCGGTGTCCAAGGTGCCTGCCGCCGCCGCCCGCGAGGCCTTGGATGAGGCGAATGCCAGCCGCATTTACGAAACCTTCAGCCAGCTCAAGGGCGGGCCGCTCAAGCTCGCGCAAATGCTCAGCATGGACGACCAGTTGCTGCCGGCAGCCTATGCTTCCCAGTTTGCCAAAGCCCAATACTCGGCCCCGCCGCTTTCATGGCCGCTGGTCCGCCGCACCATAGAGCGCGAGTTCCGCCAGCCGGTCGAGGCCCTCTACGATCAGTTTACGCCCCGGGCCGCGCATGGAGCCTCCATCGGTCAGGTCCACCGCGCGGTGCTGCAGGGGCAGGCGGTCGCCGTCAAAGTCCAGTATCCAGGCGTCGCCGAAAGCCTGACCAGCGACCTCCGGGTGGTGAAACCCCTCGCCCTGCAAATGCTCGGACTGCGTGAGTCGGATGTTGCCCATTATTTCAAGGAAGTGGAAGCCCGCCTGCTGGAGGAGACCGATTATGTCATGGAACTGCGCCGGTCGCAGGAACTCGCCGCGGCCTGCGCCAGCCTCGAAAATGTCAGGTTTCCGGCGTTCCATCCCGAGCGCTGCTCGGGGCGCGTCCTGACCATGGACTGGATCGAGGGGCAGGCGCTCGACCGCTTTGCTGACGGGCCCGCCAGCCAGGAGGAACGCAATGACATCGGTCAGGCGCTCTGGGATTTCTATGCCCATCAAATGCACCAGCTGCTGCATTTCCACGCCGATCCTCATCCCGGAAACTTCCTGGTCAAGGATGGGCGGCTCTGGGTGCTCGATTTCGGCTGCACCCGGGCCATCAGCCAGGACTTCCATGACCGTCAATTCGCGCTATTGAATCCCGCGCTCCTGCAGGACCGGGACGCTTTCGCCGGCGCTCTGTGTGGTCTGTCCATCCTCCTGCCGGAGGATACCCCGGAAACGACCGCAAAAGTCCTGACATTGGCCCGGCAATCCATCGAACTGCTGGCCCGTCCCTTTCAGGCTGCTGTCTTCGACTTCTCCGATCCGGCGTTCCTGAAGGCCATCTACGACATGGGCGAGGCCAACCGCAAAGACAAATCCCTCCGCTCCCTGCGGGGTGCCCGGGGCCCCGCCGAGTCTGTTTATGTCAACCGGGCCTATTTTGGCCTGTATAGCCTGCTCCACCGGCTGCGGGCAGAGGTGAGGATCCAATAACCATCATCGTTCGGCCCCCATCCGGATATCAATCCGCCGGGACGCCGCTGCCATCGATAGCCTATCCTGGAAATTCCTTGGCATTATGGGCTGCTTGCTGCTATTAGCATGAGCTGCCCTCATGTCAGAGAACTCTTCCTCTCCTTTCCGCATGCTGTGTTGGGCAGGAGTGGTGGTGTGCTTTGCCGCCGTTTCCAGTCCGTTGGCCCGGGGCGCGGCCACCGATCCGCCGCCGTCCGCTCAGGAAACCACTCCTGACAATCTTACCGCCTCCGGCCTGATCAGCCAGGGGCGGGCGGCCTTTGAGGCCTCCGATTTCGAAAAAGCCGAAAAGTTGCTCGACCAGCTGGTGGCCGATTACGGAGAAAATCCCGACGTGGCTCCTTACGTGGATGAAATCCGCCCTCTCCTCGCCATGTGCAAGGTGAAGCGGGGCGATTTTGAGGCCGCGATCACCCTGATTGGCCAATCCCTCAAGCACCCCGGGCTCCCGGCGGCCGCCCGCGAGGAACTCAGTTTTTGGCAGGGGATTTGCCTCCTGCGCACCGGTGACACCCGCGGGGCCCAGGAAGTGTTTGGGGCCTATTATGCTGATTCGTCCCACGACCGAACCCGCCGCTTCGAGGCCTTTCTGTTATTCGGCACAGGCTACCTTCAATTGGAAGATTACCCCGCTGCAGCCGATTTTTTCGCGGATCAAATACCCAAGCTTCCTCCGGACCAAAAGGAAGTCGGGGGCCGGGCCCGGGTGCTCCTGCTTCACAGCCTGTTGGAGGCCGGCCGGACCGACGAGGCCCTGACGATCGTGCGCGGGTCTTTTGCTGAATTGTCCGGGATGACTCAGGTGGTCTCGTTCCAGCTCCTGACGCTGCAGCTGGGCGCGGAGTTTCTCGAAAACGAAAAGTGGTATCAGGCCATCGCCTGTCTGAACCGCCTCTGGCCCCGCGCACGCCTCCTGGAGCACCAGCACGCCCGCCAGGCCGAGTGGCAGGCCCGCCGTGATCTGCTGAAAAAAGAAGGAGCCAAACGGGAAGCACTTGTCTTCCAGATCGACGGCATCCTGGCGCGCATCAGCCGTGAGCTGGAGCAGTTTGAGAAAATCGAAAGTTACGATGCCGCCCGCCAACTGCGGCTCGCCCAGGCGTTCATGGGCCTGCAGCGCTGGCGCGAGGCCGGGGCCCTGCTCGAAAGTGCGGTGGCCGGACTCCCTCCGGACAAGCTTCTTCAGGACGCCGCCCATACCGAAATGGCCTCGTGGCAACAAATTCCCCGCTGGGATAAAGTGCTGGAGGCCACCATCCGTTTTCCGGAGCGGTTCCAAACCGCTCCCGATGCCCCGGAGATTCCGCCGCTCCGCCTTGCCCGCGCCGAAGCGCTGCACGGACTCAACCGCACCGAGGAAGCCGAGCGTGCCTACGGCGACCTGGCGGAAGATTTTCCCGACCACAAACTAGCCTCCCGCTCTTTTTTCATGGGTGGCATCTGCCAGATGGAACTTGACCGCCCGGAAGCCGCCGTGGTGACCTTCCGCCAGCTCCGTGAACGTTATCCAAAAAGCCCCCTCCGGGCCGATGCCCTCTACTGGGAAGGCATGGCCCTGACTTTTCAGAAGCAGTGGCCCGCGGCCCGTGATGTGCTTGCTGCCTACCTGAAAAACCATCCTTCAGGCAGCAACGCCTCCGATGCCGTCTTCGAGCGCGCCCGCTGCCTCCATAATCAACTGCAGCACGAGGCCGCTGCCAGGGAATTTACCGGGTTTCTCGATGACCACCCGGACCATCCACGTGGCGCCGAGGCCACCCTGCTCCTCGGCGAATCCCTCATGGCCTCCGGCAACATGAACGAAGGCCTGATAATACTCCGAAAAGTCCCGGAATCCGCGGACCGGATGTTTGAGGAAGCGCAGTTTAAAATCGGTGAGGGCCTGCGTCGTCTGGAGCGCCCGGAGGCCGAGCGTGATCACTTCGCCCGCTTTATCACTTCCCATCCCCACAGTCTCCGTCTGGCAGAAGCGGTGCTCCAGCAAGGAAAGGCCGCCGCCAAGGCCGGTGATCCGGATGCAGCCCGCCTCCTCTACTGGGCTACCCTGGAGCGTCTGGGCGACGACCCCGCCAGTCAGGGCGTGGAAGATCTGCTGCTCGCCACCCGCCGCCTGTATCCGGGCGGGGAAGGGGTTGCCAGGCTGATGGAAAAGCTGGACACCCTGCATCGTGATGCCCGTGCCGCGGGCCGCAAAACCATGGCGGTCCGCGCCTTGTGGGCCCGCGGACATCTGCTGCGTGAATCCTCCCCGGATCAGGCCCGGGTCGTTTTTATGCAACTGGGTGATCTGTTGGACCCGGCGATCCACCACCCGCGTCTGCTGGCGGATTGTGCCGATGCCCGCCGTGAGGCCGGTGCCCCACGCACCGCGCGCGATCTCTATGAATCCCTCCGAAAATGGCATCCCCGGGCCATTGAAAAGGAACGCGCCTCCTACGGCTTGGGCATGCTGGCGCTGGCCGCCGGCCAACCCGATGAGGCTCTGCTTTGGTTTGAACGCAGCGGGCACGAAGCGGTCGGCGGCACGGCTGGCGGCGATGCCATGATCGAGCAGGCCATCCTGCTTCGCAGTGGCGGCAAGTGGGGTGACGCCACCAATCTCCTCGAAAAAGTCACCACCAGCCGGCTGGCGCAGCATCGACAAAAAGCCCGCGCCCTCCTGGAGTTGGGCCGTTGCGCCCTCGCCCAGGCAAACCCCGCCGGCGCTGCCCGCCACTTTGAAAGATGCTATTTATCCGGGGCCAAATTCCGTGAATTTGCCGCTCCGGCCTGGCTGGAACACGGGCTTGTTTTGGAATCCATTAACAAACCAGAGGAAGCCGCCATCGTTTACCGTGCCCTGCTCGCCAAACGCGACTTCGCCACGACCACTCCCGCCAGCAAGGCCCGTGAGCGGCTCAAATCCCTGACCGGAGGCAAGTCATGAAATCAGGGATCCTCCTCTTTTGTCTGAGTATGGGTTTTTCCTGCGCTCAGGACACCATCGTCCTGAAAAACGGCCGGAAAGCGGACTGCAAAATTATCGACTTCACGGTCGATGCCGTCAAAATCACCTACCGGGTCACCCCCGCCGCCGCCCCTGCCGGGCGCCTCATCCCACTGGTGGAAATTGATCACATTGATCCCGCTCCTTTCCCTGGCGAAACCGAAGCCCGCGCCACCGCCGTCGGCGAGGGACGTTCGGAACCGCTGATGATCTATTGGGTGAAACACCTTCCGTGGCTTGGCCGGCCCCGGACCAAGGGCGGCGAAATCGGGCTGATTTATGCCGAATTGCTGACGCGGGTGAACACCGCAGACCGCAGGGAGCGCGCCCTCAAAATCTATCAGCAGATCGAAGCGGCCGACTGGAGCGCCGAGCGCCGCGGCCGTGCCCAGGCCGGCCGCCTCCGGGTCATGCTCCGTCAGGGCCGCACCGCGGAGGTCCGTCCCCAGGCCGAAGCCCTGCTCCAGCACAGTGGCGACCCCCGTGTCCTGATCGAGTTGCGCCACGTCATGGCCGAAGCCTCTGCGGCCACCCTGACGCAATTGGAGAAGGATCATCCCCGCTGGCAGGAGGAGGACGAGCTCGTTCCGCGGCATACCCAACTCCTCAACGAAGCGTTCGATGGTTATCTTTACCCTCACCTTTTTCATGGAGCGGAGGAGGACCTCGCCGCCCGGGGACTTTGGGCCGCTGCTCAACTTTCCTCCGCTCAAAAAGAAAACACTCAGGCCGCTGAATGGGCTGGCGATCTCACGCAACTCTATCAGATTTCCCCGGAAGCCACCGCCGCCGCAGCCTGGCTGAAACAACAGCCCGTCGCGCCCGCCAAACCCGAGCCCGCCGCTGAAGCGGTCGAATTGGAGGACCTGACAGAAGAAGCGGAGGGCGGGAAACCGCAACCTAAACCCAAATCCACGCCGAAAAAGAAGCCCGCCAAACAGAAAACCAAGGAGGAGGACGAGGATGCATAAACCGATCCCCAAGCGGATCGTCCCACCGGTCCGTCCGGTCGGACGGATTCCCGCCGCCAGCCCCGCGTCGGCTGATCCCCCTGCTGAAAAAGGATCCATCGGCACGCTCGCCTTCAGTATCATGCTGCACGGGGCCATCATTGCCGTAGCGGTCATTCTGGTGGTCAGCGAAATCCTCATCAAGCCGCCCGAGGAAACCTTCACTCCACCGGAAAAGAGGGTCCAACTTCCCGCGCAGCTCCGCGAGCAGGCCCTCAGCAATGCCAAACACGATGCCGCCGCCCCGCGCCCCAGCTACTCCCAGCGCATGGCCTCCAAGGCGCCGTCGCCCGTGGTCGTCCCTGCCATGCCCGACGTCGATTTGAAGCAGATGCTTCCGCTGGACCCCAGCGAACTCGTCTCCGATCAGATCTCCGGCATGATCGGCGCCAGTGGTTATGGCCGGGGCACTGGACGCGGACTTGGGGGTGGAGGCGGAACGGGAAAGGGCAGCGGCCTCGCCTTCTTCGATATCAAGGACAGCGCTAAAAGTCTGGTCATCATGATCGATGTCAGCCAGTCCATGTTCACCCGCACCGGCGACTACGACGGCAGCACCCGCAAGCTGCTCAAGGTAGGCAAGGACCAGGCTTTCCATGTGATCCGTCTCGAGGCCATCAAACTCATCAACGGCCTCGGCCCGGACACCCGGTTCGGCATCATCCGCTGGAGCGGCAGCGCCCGCAGCTGGAAACCGGAACTGGTGCGGGCCACCGATGAAAACAAAGCGGCCGCCCGCGCGCATATCGAAACCGAAGTGGACGCCAACTCCGCCCCGCCCACCGGAGGCAAACCCGGCGGTACCCGCCACGACTACGCCCTCACCGAACTCCTCCGCCTCAATCCCGAAACCGCCTTCATGCTCACCGATGGCAACGCCACCGCCAGCCAACCCGGCGGCGGCATGACGACCATCCCCGCCAAAACCCTCACCGGCCTGCTCGAAAGCGCCTCCGAAGAACGCGAAACCCTCCCCCGCATCCACACCATCTACTACCTCACCGGAGGCGATAAAAAGGAAGAGGAGGACATGCTCAAGGACATCGCCCGCAAAACCAAAGGCCGCTTCCGCAAGGTCGAAGCCGCCGGCCTCGCCGCCGCCCAGAAGCAGAAGGAAAAAGACCAAGACCGCCGGGATGACCGCCGCCGGTGAACTTCCTATCGTTCCTTCCCGGGAACTTCCGGCGTGCAGGAGATTTCCAGAAAGGTGTCGGGGTGTTTCAGATTCAGGCGGATACGGTAGGTCGTTCCCGGAAGGGCAGCGACGGTGAAAGGTGTTTCCCGTTGAGTGAAGGCGGGGGTAAGGACCTTATTGTCAGTCAGGACGACTTCCTCCTCCATCCCAAGGGCATTCCTGCCTTTGGTGATGATGGGGCTGAAGGCTTCGCCGGCATTCTGGATGAAACCATCGAAGGTCGTTTCCTGGAAAGTTCCCGACACCATCAGCATGGCGCCATCTTGCCGCACCGTGAGCTGGCTGGCTTCCCATCCGATGTTTCTGAACTTGAATTCCATAGGAACGGTGGGCGTGACGGGAAAGCTGCCTCCACCCGGCGGTGCCGGGACCGGAGTGAAGGCGCTTAGCTTGGGAAGAACATAACGTGTTGGATAGGGAAATTCACGGATGGTTTCCAAACGGCCCTTTTGCCCGGGCCGCAGAGGCAGCGTGTAATCGAATAGTCGTGGATTGGATTCCTCTATGCCAGGAACATTTAGATCGCGGCCTGCCAAATCGATCACGCGGCATTTGACGAGGAATCGCTTGGCGTTGGAGGGGTCGGCTGCGAACAGTTTTTTAAGTTCCATGGTATCAATTGGCGCATTGGGCGTCCGGGCGCCCGGCAGATTCCTATCGTTGGGGTCGTGCGATTCCTGCTGCACGTTGCTGCAGCCGATGAAGCCGGCAGTGAGGAAGCTCAGGCCTATCCCGGCGGCGGCGAAGCGGGCGGGGGATTGGGGGTCAAACTTTTTGCCTAGGAGATGCCGGATGCGGAATTCGAGGGTGGAGGAATGGGCCATGGCGGAAACGAGTGGGGTGAGGGTGG
>CAIZWU010000119.1 GCA_903936775.1 uncultured bacterium
ATGAAATCCCATAATGACCTTCTATCAGGCTCAGAGCGGAGGGCCAAGGAAAACCGGAATAAGTGCCGCAGGCCGAGCGAAGCGAGTTATGCCGGATTTTCCTTGGCCCGAAGCGGCGAGCCTGATAATCAGGGAATTACGGAAAGCACGGAACCCGGCCAAAAACCCGCAAGTTACCCCCCGGCGATTCCCGAAGCGCCTTAAGGCAAATAGATGGGCGGAATTCGTCCGATGCCTGAATAACTGTGAGGATTCCGTTTTGTGGAGGTGCCAGCACTGCGGTAAACCGGAGAACGAATCATCGCCCTGCGGGTTCCCCGCTCCCGGTGACTTTAACCAGGCCCCGGAAGGGAGCCCCAGGCCGGCCAGATTCCCGCTCGCCCTGCTGGAGCCCGGAAGCTTCAAGGGATGGGGCCGCAGCACGCCCGGGACAGGGCACCGCTCGAGCAAAAGCCGTCCGCTGCTGCCCCGGAACAGTGTGATCAGGCGGTGGCCCCGGCCCTGGAAACCCCAGTCTGGTATCGCGGCCGTGCCAGGACTCATGAATAAACGGATCGTCCGGCCCGCCTGCAAAGACCGGGAAACCGCCAGGGAACGCGATGGCATGCCGCCCTTGGAACTGGTGCTGGAGCCGTGTGTCCCGCGGCGTCAAGCCATTGCCCGCCAGCAGCCCACGGCATAGCGGCGGCCTTCCCCGGCTCTTTGGATGGATAAGGGCTCCGGGACCTGGGAGGTGGTCCGCCCCTGACACCACCGCGGCCGGATTCCACTCCCGGGGGAGGAAATCCGGCCGTGATGACCTCGTCTTGAAGTGAAAGGGTCCTACTTTCCGTGGGACTTCACAAAGTCGATATTGGCGCGGACCTGCGGCACGCTGTCCTTCCAGTCGTTCTCGTGTTCGATGGAGATGTGGCCCTTGAAATTCTGCTTCTTCAGCTCGTCAAGGCAGGCCGCGACGTCCACCACGCCGGTGCCGGCGACGACCACGGGAGCCTCCCCATTGGCGGCTTTGTCCTTGAGGTGCACGCTGATGATGCGGCCATTGAGGATGCGCAGGCACTCCACCGGTTTCAGATTGGAAGTGCACCAGTGGCCGAGATCGGCGCAGGCCCCGACGCGTTTGTCACGGCTTTCCACCACTCCGAGGATATAGAGCGGATTCCAGACCTTGTATTTCGGATTGCTCATCGAGCCGCCGTGTTCGTGGAAGGCCACTTTGACATCAAATTCTTTGGCGCAGGCTTCCCATGCGGCAATCTGCTCGGTCGATTCGGTGCAGACGGCATACAGTTCCATCTTTTTGGCGAATTCCATGATGGAACGGACTTCTTCCGGATTGTTGGCTCCGACGACGCCGTAGTTGACCGGGCGGACACCCTGTCTGGCGCATTCCGCCTTCAGTTCCGCCATCGCGCCGGCGGACATGGTGTGGCCGACCTTGTCCTGGGAGCCGGGCTTGAGGGTTTGGCCAGGATAAAATTCAATCAGGTTGCCACCGGCTTCCTTGGTCTTGGCGATGGCTTCGAAAGCGCTGAATTCCTTGAAGGTATAGGCTTGGGATCCCACAAACCACCCGTTTTGAAGGAGGTTTTCCGGAATCGGGGTGGCCAGCAGGCGGGCCGTGACGGAGAGCGCGAGAAGCGGGAGCAGACGGATGTATTTCATAGGATGGTTGGAAACGGGGAATGGGGTTTCGCGTGGTTCTACGGTGGCGCGCCCGGTTTCCTTGCGAAGAGTCGTTGTTTTCGCACGCTCCATCGCTGCCCCGCGGTCACTCCGGCCGGCGCTGATGGCAACCGCGCCGCTGCTAGGATTCAGGACGGCGCACCACGAGACGGAACTTTCCCGAGTGCGGATCGACCGCGAGGGATTCCACCGGTTCGATGCTGAACTCCACTTGGTCCATTTCCTTCTCGGCGAGAATGCGGTTCAACTGCTGGCGGATCCGGTCGTGGGTGGCCTGAACTTCCTCCGGGGAGAGGCTGTTTTCGAATTGGGCGCGGAAACGGAAGGAGATCCGGTTCACAAGGACGATCTGCCACGCCCGCAGGCCCTTGATAATCAATTCCACGATCACAATCGGATGAATGAAATCGTCCCTGCCGTGCCGGTTGGTGAACACCAGGGCATCCTCCATGCGGCCGACCACCTCCTTGACTCTGGTGAAGGGATAACTGCTTTTTCCATTGGAGTCGGGCACCAGCACGTCATCCATCCGGTAGCGGATCAGCGGCATGGTGTGATTGAAGAGATTGGTGACGCAGGTGTGATCCGGCCGGGTTTCAAATATGAGGTCGTCCTCCATCAGGTGCAGGCCTTCCGAGCCGGGCAGCGTCAGACCCATGTAGAGATGTTCGCTGGAGGCATAGGCATTGAGCACGGGGACTTTGAAGACGCGTTCCAGATAGGTTTTCACGTCGGGGGGGAGCGGTTCGCCCCCATTTCCGAGGTGCCGGGGCCGGATGCGCAGTTCCCCGCGTTCCTGCGCTCCGGCGAGGGCCTGCAGCATGGTCGCGTAACCGGAAAGCATATGAGGCTGAAATTGATTCAGTCCCTCGATGATGGCTGGCAGGGGCTGGCCGATGTCATAAGCACGGACATCATAAAACAAGCGGTTGCTCCCCTGGTTGCCGGTAAGCATCAATCCGGCTCCCGCAAAATGGCCACGGGTGGCAGCGACAAAGGCGATGCGCCGCCGCCAACGCAGGGGTGATAAGCGTACAATATGGCTGCACCCATTGATCCAGGCCTGATGGGAAAACACAAAATAACCGACCGTACCCGAAGTTCCCGAGGTATGCAGCACGTGGTAACGGCCGTCAAACAGCTCCAGCGGATCCCTTGACCGGGCGAGGAACTCCGTGATCCGGTCCCGTGTGATCCGGCGGTCGGTCACCAGATCATCAAAGTGGGTGATTACCTCCTGTTTGGTCAGGACCGGAAAGTCGGCCGGCACGCAGGTGGCGGGATCAATCCGATGATGGGCGATGCAGTCCTGGTAGAAGGGGGAGTGAAGCCTGGCGTGCGCGACGAGGCGGCGGAATTTGCGGAGCTGGGCGGCCTCCAGTTGGGCGCGGGACAGGCGCTGATTCCGCCGGTGTCGCCAGAGGGCATGGAGCCACCGGCAGGACTCTCCCAGGTTGAAGTTATTCATGCCCTCCCTGGGGAACTAACGAGTGGGCCGGGGTCTGCCGGAAGCTTGTCCAGATACGGGATTCCAGAATGATGGAGGGGGCGGGTGTGGGCATTCAGTGGAATGAATTGTGGGAATTCCAGCGGTCAGCACTTCAAGTTGGACTCGTCGTTGAAAGAGAAGGAGACGTAGCCGGACCGAATCTCTTCCTTCATCCAAATTTGGGTGAAATGGCTGCCTGCGGCAACGGGGATTTTCAGGGATGGCGGGAGCCCGGGCAAACAGCCCATGAGCAGCTGACCGGAGCAGGGGGCAGTTGATGCCCGGCACGCGGTGGGGACCTCTCTCCGGGAGGGCCTCCAGATGGTGAGGCTTCCAGAATACCGGTGGCTGCTGATTGGGCAAAAAAATGCCCGGACTCGCCCCCAAGGGAGGCAAGTCCGGGCGGACCAACGTGCGCTAAATGACCCGGGAGCCCAAGGGAATGGTCCTTTCCGGGAATCCAGTGGTAAACGGGTGACTACTTTTTCAGGGCATTGATCCGCGCTTTTTCGGCTTCTGCAGCGGCGTCGGCTTTCTTTTTGTCGGCGTCGAGCTGGGCTTTGGCGGCATCCTTGCTGGCCTCGATGTTGGCCTTGTCGATCGCTGCGTTGGCCTCGGTTTGCTTTTCGGCCTTTTTGGCGGCGGCGTCGACCGCGTCTTTGCGGTCATCAATGGCGTCTTTGGTCGCATCCTTTTTGGATTCGACCGCCGCTTTCTGCTGATCGCATCCGATCACAAAAAGGGAGGCAAGAACGAGGAGGCTGAGTTGGGGTGTTTTCATAGGGTTGTTGAGCGGGTCTGGAGTGGCAGGGGTGAATGGAGGGGAGGGAATCCGCAGGCGGGCTGCGGGATCAGGAGCTGAATTCCTTGACGGCTTTTTCGATGGCTTCGCGGGTCTCCCCGGTGCGCTTTTGAATCCGGCCGAGTAATTCCTCCTGTTTGCCTTCGGCGTAGGTGAGATCGTCATCGGTGAGCTGCGCCCATTTTTGTCTCAGCTTGCCTTTGGTGATATTCCAGTCGCCTTTGATTTTGAGCGTGTTCATGGTGTTGAGGATAAGATGGCCTCGTCTCAGGATGCGGCACAATCAGTCAAGTGATTAGCCATGGGGCAGGGAGTCTGAGGTTCCTATGGGGTGTAACCCTATTGCGGCACAGGGTCGGATGAGGGATCCAGGGGCAACCACAGTGGAGTGGCACCGGGAAAGGCACGTGGTGCCGTCAAATAAGAAGGCTGGAAAGCGGACCGGGATTTGGGTTACGATGGAGCATGATAAACGACACCGGTTTGCTGCAATCGCTGGGCATTGCCCTTGGGCTGGGACTGCTCGTGGGATTGCAGCGGGAGTGGGAGCACAACCGGCTGGCGGGATTGCGCACCTTTGCGCTGGTGAGTTTGTTTGGCGCGCTGAGCGGAATGCTGGCACAGGCTCATGGCGGCTGGGTCATGGGTGGCGCGCTCATCGCCTTGGCGGCCATCACGGTGCCCGGTTATATGGCTTCCCTGCAGGAGAAGGAGGCGGACCCCGGCCTCACCACCGAGATCGCCTTGCTGGTTATGTTTGCCACCGGAGCGGTCACGATGCTGCGGCATCATATGGTCGCCGTCGTCATCGCGGGCAGTGTGTTGGTTTTGTTGCAGGGGAAGAAGCCGCTGCATCAGATGGTCCACAGGATCGGTGAGAATGACCTGCGCGAGATTGCCCGGTTGGTCCTGATCGGCCTCGTCATTCTGCCGGTTTTGCCCAACCGTTCCTTCGGTTATGACGGAGTCCTGAATCCCTTTGCGATCTGGTTGATGGTGGTGCTGATCGTCGGCATCAGCTTGGTGGCGTATTTAATCAGCAAGTTTCTCAGTCCCTCACGGGGGGCCGCGCTTACGGGCATTCTGGGAGGATTGATTTCGAGCACGGCGACGACCGCCAGCGTGTCCCGGCGCAGCCACGGACCGCCGGGTCATGCTCCGGCTTTGGTGGCGATCACCCTGATTTCGGCTGCGGTGGTCTTCGGGCGCGTCATCATCGAAGTGATACTCGTGGCGTCGGGAGTAGCGTCGGAAGTGTTGCCGCCCTTGGTGGCGATGATGGTGCTGGCCGGTATCATCGCGGTGGTCGCATACCGGTTTTCCCTCAAATCCGAGCCACCTTCGCCTGGGGACACGCCGCCATCCGAACTGAAGGGAGCCGTCATATTTGGTCTCATTTATGTTGTCGTGCTCCTGGCCGTTTCCTTTGCGAGGGAGCACTTTGGGCAGACCGGCCTTTTCACTGTAGCCGCCTTCTCCGGGCTCACCGACATGGACGCCATCACACTCTCTACCGCCAGCCTGTCCCAGGCAGGGCAGCTTGATGCCTCCACCGCATGGCGCGTTATCATGACGGGTGGTCTCGCGAACCTTCTTTTTAAGGCCGCCCTCGTCATCGGGATGGGCTCACGAGTCTTCATCAAACCCGTGATCTTGGGATTCGCGGCCATGCTGACCGGCGGAGCGGCGATTCTGGCATTCTGGCCATGAGCACGACGAGGCCGATCAGGCAAAATTCCTGATGGATAAACCGGTCTTCGTGCAAATTGCGAGGACTGGAGGCGGGGGGGAGTTTGGCGGAAAGTTGTATTGAATTGATGTTCAGTGATTTAGAGCGCTTGGATGGCTGATGGCGTGGTTCGTGCACATTGTACAGTCAACTCCGGCCGCTGCCTTGGTCTGCCCGAGGCGGGTCCGGCCATATCCCCATAAAACGATGAACCACCCCTTTAAAGGCCTCACGCGCACCTTGGCGCGTCCGGTAGTCCTATTTTCCACGATCGCGGCTCTCGTTTTATCACCCGGCGGGTTGGGCCTCATGTCTTCCGGTTGGGCGCAGGAGATAAACAACGAGGGCGCAGAAGTCCTGACCCGGGGGCCCGTGCACGAGGCCTTCGCAGGAACCATCATCTATAAAGCCACCCCGGGACTGGTGGTGCCGAAAGCCCCACCCGCGGAAGTGGAGGAAATCCCGCCGGATCAGCGCCCGGAGGGGGCCAATGTGACGTGGATCCCCGGCTACTGGGCTTGGGATGATGAAGCCGGTGAATTTCTTTGGGTCAGTGGTATCTGGCGCAATCTTCCGCCGGGGCGGCAGTGGATTCCGGGCTATTGGTGGGAGTCCGGCCAGGATTACCAGTGGATCTCCGGTTACTGGGCGGATGCCGCCGCCGAGGAAGTCGAATACCTGGACGAACCGCCAGCCAGCCTTGAGGCCGGCCCCAACATCAGTGCCCCCACCAGGAGTCACTCGTGGATTCCAGGAACATGGCGCTGGAGCGAGTCGCGGTACATCTGGCAGCCGGGCTACTGGTATCTGGCGCGTCCTGACTGGGTGTGGGTGCCGTCCTATTACACCCGGGCTCCGTTGGGCTATATCTATGTGGATGGCTACTATGATTACGACGTCCCGCGCCGCGGCATGGTCTTTGCCCCGGTCCGCTTCTCCGGGAGCTATTATTCCCGGCCGGATTATTACTACCGCCCCACCACGGTGATCAGCATCACGGCGCTGCTGGACCATTTGTTCCTCCGGCCCCGGCGCCTCATTATTATTTCGGCGACTACTACGCTCCTGAGTACCGCCGGTCCGGTTATTACGCTTCCTACAGCTACTATTCCGGGGGCTACGGGTATGATCCTATTTATGCGCATCAGCGCTGGACGCACCGGGATGACGACCGTTGGGAGCGCCGTTCTGAGGACAACTTTTCTTATTACCGCGACCACAAGGAAGCCCGTCCGCCGCGCACCCTCGCCGCCTTGAATACCTTCTATGCCCGGCCTGACAAGGACCGGCGGGTCGAGGCTGGATACGCGACCCGGCTTGACCAGCTGGTGACCACCAAGGACACGAGGCTCAAGTTCAAACCGGTGAACGAAACCGAGCGGAAAAACTTTGCCCAACGGGGCCGGGAGATCCGGGAGTTCGGGGATCAGCGCAGGAAGCAGGGCGACCGCGTCGCCGGCACTCGAGAGCAGGACAAGACCGGGAAGGAAGAGAAAGCCAAAGGCGGGCGGAGCCAGGGCGGACCCACCCGGGTTAAAATTCCGAAGTCCCCGGTCATGGCAAAAGTGGCCGAAGCCGCTTCCCGGGAGGACACCCCGCCGGATCGCCCGAAGGTCTCCCATCCGGACGAAAAGTCCGCCGGAAAACGGGACCCTAAACAGCGGCCAGGAACCCCTGACGGGCAACGGGATCTGAAACCTGAACCGGGCCGCAGGGATCAGACCAACCCTGACACTAAAGGCGACCCGAAAGATCCACGCCGCAGTGAGCCCAAACCGGCTCCCCGGCCTGAATCCGGGCCCCGGAAATCCCGCGGGCAGCCGCCTGAAAAAGAGCGCCGGGCTATCCCCAAAGCGGAGCCACAGCCTGAGCCGAAAGTCGCCCCCAAGCGGGAGCCGAATGCCCGGCCTGGCGATTCCCAGAAGCGGGAACCCAAGGCAGAACCCCGTGGCGAACCGAAACGGGATCCCAAAGTTGAACCCCGACGCGAGCCGACGCCACAGCCCAAACGGCAACCGAAGGCCGAACCCCGGCCACAGCCGAAAGCGGCGCCCCGGCCACAGCCGAAGGCAGAACCCCGTCCGCAACCGAAAGCAGAGCCCCGCAAACAACCCAAAACGCCGGCGCCTGTAGCCGCCGCTCCCAAAAAGAGTTCCGGAAAGCCGGAAGAGAAGGAAGAAAAAGATAAACGACGCTGAGACGAATCACCCGCACGGGCATTTGGTCCGGACGCGCCGTCCATCGCCCGGATCCGGGAGATGGGCGGCCTGCTTATGCGGGGGCGCAACGCTACTCCCCAAGATCCTCGACCTCATCGGCGGACAAGGCCCGGGGCCAGAGCGCGAACGCGCGGAAGCTGGCCTGAATATCTTCCCGGGCTCCAGTATAAAGCGGATTGCCACCGAGGGCACCTTGCCGGGAAGCGGATTTCAATTGCGGGGGCGCTGCCCCTGAAACGAGGGGCTGGCCGTCCACAAAAAGCGTGAGAATGGAACCCTCCTTCACCGCGGCGACGCGATACCAGCGGCCTGCCGTCAAGGCCACGCCACCAGTGCCGCCGCCGCCGCCGCCGCCGCCTTCGACCCTGGCGTGCAGCCGGGCGTTTTCGACCACGAGGCGCAGGGGATCATCCCCGGACCCGCTCCAGGCACTGAAAAGGTGGCCCGGCCTTTTGTCAGGGAATGTGAGGATTTTCACCTCCATCGCCACCGTGAAATCGGCCGCGGCCCAGTTTTCCGGCAGGGCAAGCCGGATTATTCCCGCGTGATCCTGAACGGCCTGCTCCTGCGGGACGGCCGTCAGGGTGGGCGGCCCCGACGTCGCTGCCGGGCCGGCCGGAGCCGGCAGCCAGGAGCGGTAGCGGGTGCCATTCATGCCGGCCGTGGCGAAATCCCTTAGCCTGACGGTTTTGCCGGCCACGGGGAATTCCATGAGGACCCAGGGAGCACATCCGGCCAGCCCCGGGGGCGGCGGGTTCCCGGGGAGGGCGGCGGTCAGGGCTTCCGGGGTGATCCGGGGAATGCGGAATTCATCATAGCCGTTATCCCGCTGGTCCCACGCCAGCAGCAGCGGCCCCCGGTAAACACTTGCCCGGCCGGCCTGGCTGCGCTGGCCTGCCACGGTGCGCAGGCGCAGGGGGAACTCAAAGGTCACCCGGTCCTGGGCGGTCCACTGGTGATCCACCTCACAATAAGTTCCCGGCTTTACCTTCAGTTGCTGGTGATTCAGGCTGCCGGTGGCGCCCTCCGCCCAGGAAGGAATGCGGAATCGGACGGTCCGTTTTCCCGGGGACTGGATCTGCCAGGAGATATGGCCATCCACCGGGTAGCGGGACTCGCAGGTGAGGGCGGTTCTTCCACCATCGGACGTGAACTTCAGGGGCGCGTGGGTATTGACTACCAAGGCCGCGCCCTCCTGCATGATCGCCCAATCCGCCAGCATGCCCGGGGTGCGGGGGCCATTGACCGAACAGCAGTTCAATTCGGGCGTGCCGGCCCGGGCCTGGAACACGATTTCATGGGCGCTGGATTTTCGGTCGCCATCCATCGGCGTGCTATAGGTCCACCAATGGCCACCCGGATGCTGGGAGCCAAAGGCCGCATTGAAGGTCGCCAACTCCAGCGCTTCGGCCGCTTCGGCTCCGCCGTGCAGCCGCAGCATGTCGACACTCAGCGCCATCCAGGCCACGGTGCAGCAGGTTTCGATCGCGGTAGGGGCCCATGGGTCACCGGTGGCCTGTTCCCCTCCACTGAAGGCTCCGCTGTTCCTGACATCGTGCTCGCGGATGGTCCTCCAATGGCTGGCAAAGGCCTCGCGGTAACGCGGATCACCGGTCAGGCGCCACAGCTCCACGAGCGTCTGCAGGTCATGCAGGCTTTCCCAGCGGGGCAGGGGCGTTTTATAGAAAGGGACGCCTGACAACCCGGTGCGCAGATAGTCGCCGGAGCGTTCCCAGTCTTTTTCAATCTGGCGGACCAGCTCCAGATAGCGGGGCCCCCCGGTGCGGCGGTGCAGTTCCGCCATAACGTGACTGACTGCCATGTTCATTTCAGGTGAGCCGGCATCGATCACCCGGCGGGTGCCGTCCAGATAGGTCCGGCAGATCAGATCCGCGGCCTGGCCCACCGCGTCCCCCGCCGGCCGGTCGCCCGTGAGATCATGCCATTCCAGCAGGCCGCGCATGATATGATAGTGTCCCCAGAGGTCCCACTCGCCCAGTAGCCGCCGGTCGGCCGGAAACGGGCCCAGATAACCATCCTTATCCTGGGTGCCGATCAGTTCCGCCACAAACAGTCCGGTCCTTTCCCGCAACGCGGGCCGGTCCGTCACCCGCAGGGCGGCGACGCAGGACAGCAGGTATTTGCCGGCGAACTCCCCGGCCCATGGCACCAGCTGCGGTGAAGGTTGCCGGTCCCGCAAACGGAACATCTCCAGCATGCCGGGATTGGTGATAGGGGCGGACAACAGCCAGCCGTCCACATTCGCCGCAATCCGCTCTCCGGCTACGCCTCCGAATTGATAGTGGGCGCCGGGAATGGGTTGTAGCGCCAGCGCGCCTTTTTCCACCACGGGTTGGGCGGTTAGAGGGGACAGGGTGAGGAGCGGGAGGAGAACAAGACGCATGGGGTATCAACGATTCGCAGGGTTGACATCTTGCGGTCCGGGCGATGGCCGGTTTCCCGCAATAGCAATCCCCGCCCCGGCGCGAGACCGGTTCAGGCGAGCATTTCCGAAACGATACGGGCGGGCTGGCCGTCGATCAGGCTGGCGTCCAGCCCGTTGCGTTTGAAGACGAGCTTCCGGTGGTCCAGGCCGAAGAGATGGAGCAGCGTGGCATGCCAGTCGTAGTGGTTGACGATATCCTTGACGGCTTCGTGACCCCATTCGTCGGTTTCCCCCTGAATGTGGCCGCCTTTGAATCCTCCCCCCGCCATCCAGCAGGAGAATCCGTGGGTGTTGTGGTCGCGTCCCCATTTGTCAGGGCCGGTGTCGTTTTGCAGCACGGGCAGGCGGCCCATTTCACCGCCCCAGTGGACCACCGTGGTGTCGAGCAGGCCCCGCTGTTTCAGGTCCTTCACGAGGGCCGCACAGGGCTGGTCGACCTCGCGGCAACGGTCGGGCAGGGCGCTGCGGATCACGCCGTGGTGGTCCCAGGACTGTCCGTGGTTCAGCACCTGCACAAAGCGCACCCCGCGCTCCACGAGGCGCCGGGCGATCAGGCACCGGGTGGCGTAGTCGCGGGTATGATCCTGGTCGAGACCATACATTTTCCGGATGGAGTCCGGCTCGCCGGAAATGTCGAAAGCTTCCTTGGCGGCCCCCTGCATGCGGGCGGCGAGAGCGTAGCTCTGGATGCGGGCATCGAGGTCGCTGTCGCCGGAGTGAAGGGTGAAGTGCTCCTTGTTGTAGGTATTCAGCAGATCCAGTTGGCGCTGTTGGCCGCGGCCGCGGAGATGAGCGGGAGGATCGAGATTCAGAATGTGAGGCTCGCCCGGCCGCACCATGGTGCCCTGATAAACCGCGGGGAGCCAGCCCCCGGTCCAGTTCTCGTTGTTCATGAGGGGCGGTCCCTGCGGACTGGTCAGGGCGAGGTAGGTGGGCAGTTCATCGGTCTCGCTGCCGAGGCCATAGCTGAGCCACGAGCCGAGGGTGGGGCGGCCGGAAGTGATGCGGCCGGTGTGGAGGGCGGAGACCGATTGCCCATGGTTGTTCACGCCGGTCCGCATCGAACGGATCAGGGTGATGTCATCGGCAATTTCCGAAAGGTGGGGCAGCAGTTCGCTGATCTCCATGCCGCACTGGCCGCGCGGGGCGAACTTCCACGGGCTGCCGAAGACCTTGCTGCTGGCCTCGGCCGCGTTGTCATAACGGATTTCGCCGGGGAAGGGCTGGAGGTGGTATTTGGTGAGCTGGGGTTTGGGATCGAACAGATCCATCTGGCTGGGGCCACCAATCATGAAGAGGGAAATCATGGACTTTGCCTGGCCATAATGGGCGGGTGGCTTGCCGGTGAGATCGAACTTCAGACCTTCGGTGAAGGGTTTGGTGGGAGCTCCGATGAGGCCTTCCCGGCTGAGCAGCCATGGCAGGGCAAGGGCACCGAGCCCAAAGGATTGGGTGCGGAGAAAGTGGCGGCGGGAGAGGGCGCTCATGGGTTATTCGAGGTAAAGGAATTGATTGGTGCTCAGGATCACCTGACACCATGCCGCGAGGGATTCGGTGGCCGCCTGGCCGGCTTCGCGGCCCTGCTGTTCGAGGTCGCGGCGCTGGTCATGGAGGAATACCAGGCTGCGGGCGATGTCGAGCGGTTGCGGCACCTTGCCATAAAGCAGTGCCCAGGCGCGGTGGATTCTGCTGAGGTCATGCTCCGGGGCCTCACGCTGGAGGCGTTCGGCGAGGGCCTGCGCCTGCTCGATGCTGAAGGCATCATTCATCAGCAGCAGCGACTGCGGAGCGACCGTGGTGACGGTGCGGACCGTGCAGTTGGGATTCATCAGCGGCAGGTCGAAGGTGTCGAGCACCGTTAAAGGACGCGAGCGGCGGCTCTCGATATACAGACTGCGGCGGAAGACATTTTCCCCTGCCGTTTCGATTTTATCGATCATGCCGTTGCCGGGATTGATCACCTCCCGGCCTAATACGATACGTCCGGTGGTCAGGTCGCGGGCCACGCTGACGGGTTCCCCGCCGGTCTGCGGGTGGAGCTTGCCGGTGACCGCGAGCATGGCGTCGCGCAGGCTTTCGGCATCGAGGCGCTGTAGTTTGGCGCCGTAGTAGAGCCGCTCGCGTTCCAAGGTGGTGCGGGGATCCGTTACCTGGCGCCAGGTGCGGCTGGTGAGGATGAGGCGGTGGAGCCTTTTCAACTGCCAGCCGTGCTCCATGAAATCCGCCGCGAGCCAATCGAGCAGGGCTGGATGCGTCGGCGGCTCGCCCAGTATGCCGAAGTCGCCAGGAGTCCGGACGAGGCCGCGGCCGAAGTGATGCAGCCAGAACCGGTTCACCAGCACCCGGGCGGTGAGGGGATGGTGTCCGCTGGTGAGCCACTGGCTGAACGCCAGTCTCCGCCCGGTGGTGGCCATTTCCGGAGTGGGCTTGGTGAAGTCGACCGGTGGCCCCGGAGAGAGCACCCCCAGGGGGGCGGCTCCGATTTTTTCCTTTGGCTGTTCGTGGTCGCCGCGGTGGTGGAGGAAGGTGTCAGGAACGGCGCCGGGGACTTCGGTGGCCGCCATCAGGAACTGCTCTTTGGGCTTGGTGCCCCGGTGAGTTTCGGCCTTGGCCTTCATTTCCTTGCGCTGGTTATTGGCGGGAGGATCGAAGAGTTCCAGCAGGCCTTCGTCGGTGCCCACGTTGGCCTCGATATACTTTTTCAGAACCGCGAGGTGTTCCGGGGTGCGTTTGCCGGCTTCCGTTTCGCGGGCGGTGCGCACCGCGGCGCGGTCGGCCTCAGGCACCTTGTCGAGGCGGGCGGCAAAGATTTCATCCAGCCGCTTTCGGGCGAAAGCGAGACGGTCGTCGTCCAGCTGGCGGGCTTCGGTTTCGATCCGGTCTGCCTGGGCACGCTCCTCTGCCGTGTAAAGCGAATAGAGCCGGCCGCCGGGAGGGCGCCAGTTCTTCCAGTCATAGACCGGCTCAAATACCGCACGGAGCCGGAAGTAGTCCTGTTGTGAAATCGGGTCGTAACGATGGTCGTGGCATTGGGCGCAGCCCACCGTTAGTCCCATCAGCGCGGTGGAGACAGTTTTTAGGGTTTCCGCCACCACCTGGTTTTTGGCGAGGTTGGCATCGGCCACGGTGCCGCCGGTGGGATCGGGCGCCATGCGGAGGAATCCGGTGGCCGCCAGCTTCGCGGCGGCTCCCGGCTGATGCACCACCTGGACCGCCTGGTCATGGGTGGTTCCCAGCATCTCGTCGCCGGCCAGTTGTTCCTGGAGGAAGCGGTCCCACGGCAGATCCTCCTGATGCGCCTGCACCACATAATCGCGGTAATGCCAGGCATGGGGCCGGGGCGAGTCTTCCTCGTGGCCATTGGAATCCGCATAACCGGCCACATCCAGCCAATGCCGTCCCCAGCGTTCAGCGTACTGTGGAGAGGCCAGGAGGCGGTCGATCTGCTTTTCCCAGGCGTCCGGCGAAAGGTCCTGCACAAAGGTCTCCACCTCCTCCGGGGCGGGTGGCAGGCCGGTCAGGTCAAAGGAGAGCCGGCGCAATAACACCCGGCGTTCTGCTTCCGGCAGGAAGTCGAGTCCGGCCTCGTGCAGCGGTCCCGCCACAAAGGCATCAATGGGATGTGCCTCCCCCGCTGGCACGGCAGGTTTGGCGATCGCGCGGAAGCTCCAAAACCCGCGCTCTTCTTCCGTGATATAAATGTCAGGAATTTTCTCCGGTTCCTCCCGGGCGACCGGGGCCCCGGCATTGATCCATTCCTCGAGCAGCGCGATCTGCGCGGCGGAAAGCGCCTTCTCCTTCTTCGGCATTTCGCCACTTTTGGCCAACTGGATCATGTGGCTGGCCGCTGCATTGCCAGGAACCATTACCGGACCCTCATCGGTGCGGTGCAGCATGAATCGCCGGAGCCGGAAGTCCACGCCTCCTTCGGTTTTCCCGCCCTCCCCATGGCAGTGGAAACAATGCGCCTTCAGCAGGGGGCGGATGTCTTTTTCAAACACCGGAGCCGCCCACCCTGCCAGGCAGAGGAACTGAAGACAAAGGGCTATCTGGAAGGGATGGGAAGTCACGCTCCTTCACAACGCCGCGCCAGGTGCCACTCTTGCAGACCCGCCGTTCCCGGCATGGATTGGTTTTTCCCCGGAATCAGAGGAATTGGTCCTTTTCCGTTTATTCCACCCCGGCCGCGATCCGGTAGAATCGCCGGGTTTCGCCAGGCGGAATGAGCCAGTCTACTTCGGTTGTGACGCTCACGGCGGGGCGGTCGGCGATGGTGGACCAACCCGACAATTGGTCGCTGGCTTCCAGCCGGTAATGACGTCCGGGCTGGGCGGTGAAACGGAGCTGTCTTCCAGCAGCATTCACCATGGGAATGGCAGTAAAGACGCTGTTCCGGTCCTGCGGACCGGTGTTGGCCGCGTACTCCAACAGATTATTGGTGCCGTCCTCGTCGGGATCGAGCAGGGCATCGGCGGCGGTATCCGGATCAAGGCCATGGGTGGTTTCCCAGTCGTTGGGGATTCCATCATGATCCCTGTCCGTCTCCGGGGTGAAGCTGGTTTCGGTCAGGGCGCTCCAGGTCCCTGACTGCAGGACGCGGGCCTTGATGGCGGGGCTGCCGGTCAGAGCGAAAGGCGCGCTGTAGACGGTGGCGGCTGGATTTGCCGTGCCTCCCGTCAGGCGGGGATCGGAACCATTCAGCGTGTAATAGATGATGCCGCCGGGATTGGGATTGGTGAGGGTCGCGGTGAATGCCGGGAGATAGAAACCGCCATGCTGATTGAGTGCTGGAGGATTCACACTTGGATAGAGCCCGGCCCCGCGGTAGCGCTGCAGCGCCACGGGGCCAATGGAGGGCCAGAAGTTGGCGGCCATCCAGGACAGGTGTGCCTGCCACTCCACCTCGCGGCGGTAGGGTTGTCCCGGGCGGGCGGGATTCGGTTGATAGTCGCCCCAACGGGCGGACTCGGCCACGATGGCGTGGTCGATTTCCGCCGCCCGGGCATTCCAGCGGGCTATGATCGCGGCCGGGCTGAGGGCTCCCCCGTTGAAGAGGTGGCGCTGCACCCGGTCGGCGAACTGGAGCCGGAACTCCGGGCTGTTCTGCCGCAGGCTGTAGTAGATTTGCGCGGGGCTATTGGCGGCGTTGACGTCGGCATATTTGGCGGGAGCGCTTTGCCAGGAGCTGCGCTCATAGAGCACATTCACATTGCTGATTTCCTGATCCCAGGCAAAAAAGTGGAACCCATCGTTGATGCCGGTGCGGTTCCGGGTGGCCCGGCCGGCCCACCAATTATGATTCGGCCAGTCGTCAGCTCCGTGGAAGATGTGCAGGATCATGTAGTCGATCAGACTCTCCGCATGGAGCAGTACGGGAAAAGCCGGATTGGGCGATCCGTCAGGATTCCTGCCCTGGGCCTTCTGGTAGGCGGCGTTGTTCAGGCCGGCGCTGGCCAGGTTGATGAGTTGCTGCCACGCGGTGTAGTTGCCATTTTTCAACTCCGCGAAATCCACCAGGACATCGTATTCCGCTGCGGTGCCCCCGAGGTGGTCGGCCATGAAATCCTCGTCAGGATGCTCACAGAGATTGTAGAGACCCCAGTAAGTGCCGTTCAGATACAGATGACAGTAGCGGCCACGGGCGGAGTGACCGCTCAGGGCGATCTGGGAATCGCGCACCCACTGGTCGCGGATATAACTGGCCCATGCCCGCGCCCAGCGTTGATAAGCGGCCCCGCCCGGTCCGATGCCCACGGCGGCCCACTCGGTGCAGGGAAAGGTGTCAGTGCTGCCGGCCCGCAGGATCAGTTGGTCGAATTGCCCCACCGGACTGCCGGGGAAGAGATCGTGCCTCAGCTTGGAGTCTCCGTATTGGGAACGGAAAAACATCTTGAAGCTGTGCTTGGGCGTGAAGCTTTTGTCCCGGCTGATGTTGCCATGCACGGCCAGGCCAAAGTTGATATGAAAGCCACCGCTGCCGGACGGTTCGAGCCATTCCGCACTGGCGCTGCGCTCGTAGGCGTCGCCCCGGGCGGTGCTTTGGGTGTAAATGCCGGAGGGCCCCCACAGATCGGCCGGATTGCTGGTGATGCTCAGGGTGGGCAGGTCCAGCAGCGCCGCCCGCAGGCTGTAACCTGGCTGCGGATTATTGGTCACCCGCTGGTCCATCGTGTAGTCTCCGGGGAATCCCCCCGGCCACGTGGCGGGAGCGGAGGCTGGGCGCTGCTGGGAGGCGACCTGATTGACGAACAGATAAGTATGCGTGTCGATATTGGCCGGTCCGAGATCCGTCCCCGGCACAAACGCGGCGGCCCGCAAGGTCGTGGTCGTGGTCACGTTCACCACGGCCGGCGAGGGCGACTGGATGCCATGGGTCAGGTCAGGCACGCTGCCATCCGTGGTATGGACGATGACCGCGCCCGGGGTGGCGCTGGTGATGGTCACCGTCTGCGGGGTATCATAGAATCCGCGGCGCGGGGAGAATATGGTGTCGGCGGTGAATCCAGAGACTCCCAGGTTGTTAGTTGCTCCCGGCGTGGGGGCCTTGAAGAACTGGCCAGGCTTGACCTGGCCGGTGATCAACTCAGGCAGCACGAGAAAATCGGGATCCGCTGCGGTGGCATTCATCCCCTGGATGGCCAGTAGATTGGGGCCGGCCACCAGCAGGCTGGCGTAAGCGGAGATATCGATCTCCTCCGTGATGAGGCCCGCGCCGGCTGTCCGCGCCGCCGTGGCGGCCGCATTGAACGCGGGGACCGGACCCGCAGGGGCATTGCGGCGGGCGATTTCCGTCCCATTGAGCCACGCCACAAATCCATCGTCATAGCGCATTTTCAGAGTCAACAGATCCAGTCCGGCGGGTTGCGCCACGGTAAAGGGAATCCGGAGCAGCACCGAGGCATTGACGTTCCTGGCCGCTGCACTGACGTCGGTCCCGATGACCTGGCTATAGGACCGCACCCTCAAAGGGGAGAGCCCCCCTGCCAGCGCGGCAATCTGGGTGGGTTCCAACCCACTGTCCCACACCGCAAAGTCATCGATCAATCCCTGATAGCCGCTGGTTCCACTGGAGTTGGAGGCCCCGATGTAGAAGCTGCGCAGATTCATCATGGCATCGGTATTGGTGCCGGAATGCAGCAGTGTTCCATTTTGCCAGATTTCCTTCCGGTCGCCCTGTTTCTGCAGCACGTAATGATTCCACTGCCCGCGCCATTTGGCGGCATTGGGTTCACCTACCGAGATACGCTGGCGTCCGGAATCGCAGCAGCCGGCGGTATCCCAATAAATGGTGGAATCGCTCCAGGGCAGGTGCGCATCCAGCACCCGGATTCCGCCGCCATTGGTTTCGCTGCCCGCGAAAAAGAGAAAGGTGGGCGCAGGCTGCGCTGCCGATCCGAAGACCCAGGCGCTGATGGCCACGGCATTCCGTTGTGTGATGGCATCGAAGGCCCCGGTCGCTGCTCCCGGAATCATGATCCGTCCGGTGCCTTGGAAGTTCATCGCACGGTCGCCCGCCTGGCCCGTGTGGCCGCCCCGGTCGGCGGTATAGGTGGCCGCCACCACGGTGCCGGTCAGTCCGCGCCCGCTGGCATCGGGGGCGGAGGTGGCCGTCGTGGCGTCGTTGAAATTCCAAAAGCCCAGCGGCCCCGTGCCATCCGCTCCGTTGGACTGATCAAACCCCACGCCAGTCACCGCACTCTGCCAGGCCGCGTCCCCGAATCCCGTGGGGGCCGTCCATCCCGCCACGTCGGAAGCCGGGACGAGGACTTTCCCCGCCGCCCCGGCCGGGACCGCGGGCACGGCATTCAGCAAGTGTCCTTCCCCATAGGAAACATTCGTCAGCTGCGGCGGGAAGTTCAGGAATTGGCTGACGACGGTGATGCCATCAGGTTTCACCAGCAGGATCGAATCCCCGTCAGGATCGAGTTTGAAGTTGGTATGCAGGGCACTGCCGGAGAGGCGCCGGTCCTTGGCCGAAGCGAAGACGACGAGGGATCCGCCGCCCGGCACCAGTGACGGAGTGGGGAGCTGCCATTTGGTCAGGGCCGCCGGATCGTCGGTGAGGAACCATCCCCCGAGGTCCGTCGGGGTGGCACCCGGGTTGGTGATTTCGATCCAGTCCGGGCTGTCGCCCTCACTGTCCTCCAGCCCGCCGCGGTTATCCGCGAGGAACTCCGAGAGATAGGGCGGGGCCGCGCCGGTTTGCGCCTCCGAGCTTATGGGGGAATTGGCTAGACCACAGAGGGAGAGGAAGGACAGGCGTTGCAGGAAACTCATAAGCCGGGAAGGGGAACCCACCCGGTGATACCCGAAATCCTGGGAAGAGCGCAAGACATTGCTGGCCGGATGCACCGGGTTCGCATTGATTCATAAATACACTACCTGCGCTCTCGCCGCTTCCTCGATATTCTCTACCCACGGCGAACGGCACACGGCGTGCCAACCTGTCGAGCGTGACGATGAAGTTGCTCTCCGTTCCACTGCGTTCCCTGAAAGAACAGCAAGCCATCTCGACCAAGCTCGACGACCTCCGCGAAGAAACCCAACGCCTCGCCCGCCTCTACGAGCGGAAGCACGCCGCGCTGGAGGCGTTGCAGAATTCGC
>CAIZWU010000120.1 GCA_903936775.1 uncultured bacterium
AGCCTCGACGGACCGTCCGGAACTTTCCCCTCTCAAGCAGTAGCATGAAACCCGGCAAGGCAAGGATACAGGGTCATGAAAAGGTTCCTGGAACCCTACTGAAGGAAACCTCGTACCGGGCGATGCGCCGCGTGAATGGAGCGCCGCCTTGCCTCTGCCAAAACAGCCCACCGGGAAACTCACCCTCGCCCTCCGCGTCATCAATCCCTTGCCAAACGGCAAACCCCTGCGATTCGCCAATACCGGGCAGGACCGCCATGCCCCCGGTTGGCTGAGCTTGGGCCCATTGCCGTAATCGCGTCCCAAAGCACCGCATGAAATTGTCCCTTACCTGCCTGCTCCTCACGCTGCCAACCCCGGGGGTAAACACTCCCGATTTGCCGCAGAAAAGTGGAAAAGCCAGCCTAAGGTGCCCCTCGCGAGTGCCGTCACCCCGAACCCCTCATGAACCCCATCTACCTTCTGTGCTTTACGCTCCCTGCGTTCTTTTGCAGCCATTCCCTCGCCGCCCCGGCTGCCCCGCCACGTGATGCGCTGGCGCTCGATAGTCCGGAGTGGCCGCTGAACTTCCGGCTCCATCTTGATGGCGCGGCACGCGTCCGGCTCAGTGATGATATGACAGTCGAGCTTGATGCGGCCGGCCCGCATGACATCGCGCTGGAGCACCCGGCTGATGGCGCGCCTGTGCTACGGGTGTGGTCGGGCGGGAAACTCGTGCGCGGGCCGGAGGACGCGCCCGCACTGGCGGAAACTGGCGCGAAAGATTTCCCTGAGGTGAAAATGGATCTCGGCGGGGACTTCACGGCGATGGCCTCTTTTGAGTCTGGCGGCGAAGGCACGCTGTTCTCGGTCTGCGCGCCGTCCGGCAAGTGGTCGGCGGGCGCGAAGGCGCTGTTCATCCGCGGCGGGCGGCTCGTCTATGACATCGGCTGGCTCGGCGCGATAGAAGGTGGCGGTGCGGTGGACGACAGAAAACCGCACACCGCGGTGCTCAGCGTGCGCGATGGAACAGCGCAGCTCTGGCTCGATGGGAAAATCATCGCGGAAAAGGAGAACTTCACGAAGCCGGACGCGGAAGGACACGTCTTCAAAGTGGGACGCGCCGCGCCGGATTTTGCAGGCAATTTTGCGGAGGGAAACATCCGCGCCGTGCGTGTGTGGAAGCGCGCGCTGCCAGACGCCGGGATCTCATTGCTTTTCAAAAACGAAGGCGCGGGGGCGAACACGCCGGACTTCGCGCATCAGCCCAAGGCGGGCGGCAAGCCAGTTGTTGAGAGCGGCACCGGCTGGGTGCAGGCTTTGGAGCGCAGCGACCATGCGGACATCGTGGGCCGCTGGAACGACCAGACACTCGCGGAGGGCGCAGTGATTTACAAAACACTGTGCGTCGTCTGCCACGGCACCAAGGAGCAACCCGGCTCGCTGCCAACAGCGCTGCGTTTCACGGAAGGAGCGTTCAAAAACGGTGCAGACCCCTATTCGATGTTTGCCACGCTGACGAAGGGCTTCGGCCAGATGGTGCCGCAGCCGCAATACACTACGGCGCAGAAATATGCGGTCATCCAATACATCCGCGAGACGTTCCTGCGTCCGCACAACAAAACGCAGTTCACCGAAATCACGCCCGCTTATCTGGCGTCGCTCCCCCGCGGGCTGGCACGGGAGGAGGCGGAAAAAGAGGACCGCGCAGCCCCACCCTACCAGCAGATGGATTTCGGCCCGGCGCTGTTCTGGACCTATCAAGTCGCCCCGGGAAACATCGCGCAAAAAGGCATCGCGGTGCGCCTCGACGACGGCCCCGGCGGTGTCAGCAAAGGGCGCGCCTGGATGGTCTATGACCACGACACGATGCGCGTGGCCGTGGCGACGACAGGCGATTTCGTGGACTGGAAAGGCATCGCCTTCGACGGCAGCCACGGCACGCATACCTCCCTCACAGGCGAACCGCACTTCATCAACCCCGCCACCCCCGGCTGGGCGTCGCCGGAGGGAAAATGGGACGACAACGCGCGCGTCATCGGCAAAGACGGCAAACGTTATGGTCCGCTACCGGGAACGTGGGCGCGCTTCGCGGGGATTTATCTGCACGGCAGCCGCGCCGTCATCGCCGCGGACATCGGCGGCGTGCGCGTGCTGGAATCACCTGGCTGGCTCGACTATGGCACGACGCCCGTTTTTACGCGCACGCTGAATGTCGCGGCCTCCGCGAAACCACTGCTGCTCCGCGTCGCGCCGGACACGGTGAACGTTGCGCTCACCGGCGACGGCACTTTGAAAAAGGACGCTGGTTTTTGGATCGCCTCGCTGCCCGGCGGCGCGAAGGCGCACCTCTTCATTTCGCGCGTGGATGCGGCATCGCTCGACGCGCTGGCGAAGAACCATCCCGCCGCGCCCGACCTCACGCCACTCACGCTCGGAGGGCCGCCGCAGTGGACTCAGGAAGTCACAACGACCTCGGAGGCCGGCCCGGGCGACGGCGCTTTCATCGCCGACAATTTCCCGCTGCCGGCCGGGAATCCGTGGCAAAGCTGGCTGCGCCCCGGCGGCTTCGATTTCACGCCAGATGGAAAGGCCGCCATCGTCGCGATGTGGAACGGCGACGTGTGGCGCGTGGATGGGGTGATGGATCAAGCGCCCGCAACCCTAACATGGAAGCGCATTGCCACGGGACTCTTCCAGCCGCTCGGCGTGAAGTTCCGCGGCGACGACCTCTTTATTACCTGCCGCGACCAGCTGGTGCGCCTGCGCGATCTCAATGGCGACGGCGCGACGGACTTCATCGAGTGCTTCAACGATGACGCGCAGGTCACCGAGCATTTTCACGAATTCGCGATGGGCCTGCAGATCGACGCCGCGGGTAATTTCTATTATGCCAAGTCCGGCCGCCACGCGCTCGATAGCGTCGTGCCGCACCACGGCACGCTGCTCCGCGTGAGCGCCGATGGCTCGCGCACCGACATTCTGGCGACCGGTTTCCGCGCCGCGAACGGCGTCTGCCTCAACGACGACGGGACCTTCTTCGTCACCGACCAGGAGGGCTTCTGGACTCCGAAGAACCGCATCAACCGCGTCAAAGCCGGCGGCTTTTACGGCAACATGTTCGGCTACACGAGCGTCAACGACACCGCCGATTCCGCGATGGAACCGCCGATGGTCTGGGTCACCAACGACAAAGACCGCAGCCCGGCCGAACTCATCACCATCCCCAAAAACGCATGGGGCACGCTGGGCGGCAGCCTGCTGAATCTCAGTTATGGCACAGGCCGCGCGTTCATCGTGCCGAACGAGGAGATCCGCGGCGTGTGGCAAGGCGCGGTGTGCGAGTTGCCCATGCCCGCCTTTGCCACCGGCATCATGCGCGGGCGTTTCTCCGCCGACGGTGCGCTCTACACCTGCGGCATGTTTGCGTGGGCCGGAAATGCCACCGCGCCCGGCGGCTTCCACCGCATCCGCCGTACTGAAAAACCCGCGCAATTACCCATCGCCGTCCACGCCAGAAAGGGGGCGCTAACCGTGACCTTCAGCGATCCCATGGTGCCCCCCGCATGCTCGATGAAAGTCTGGTCGCTCCAGCGCACGAAAAACTACGGTTCGAAACACTACGACGAGCGCGAACTGCCCATCCGCGCTGTGAAATCCAGCGTCGACCAACGCACCTTGACCTTCGAAGTCCCCGACCTCACGCCGACGCATTGCTACGAGTTGAAAATCGGCGACCGCGTGCTGCACGGCACCATTCATCAGCTTAAATAAGCACCACGTCTTTAACATGAAAGCACTCGCCTGCCTCATCACCACCATCGCCATGTCCACCCTCTCCGCTGCTCCGCTCACCGAAAAAAAACCTGTGACCGACGAATACCACGGAGTGCGCGTCGTGGACGAATATCGCTGGCTGGAGGAGACAGGCTCTCCATCCGTGAAGGCGTGGACGGAGGCGCAGAACAAACACTCACGGGCGTGGTTCAATGCCCGGCCTGAGCGCGAGGTCATCGAGGCGAGGCTGACTGCGCTCTACGCCATGGACACGCCTTCACACGGCGGGATTGTGGCGCGCCCGGGGCGGATTTTCGCGCTGAAATTCCAGCCCCCGAAGCAGCAACGGCTGCTCGTCACCTTGGCGTCGCCGGATGATCCAGCATCGGAGAGAGTCGTGCTCGACCCGAACGAGCTTGAGCCCAGGGGGCAGGTGGCGATGGATTGGTTTGTGCCGTCGCCCGATGGAAAACTCATCGCCGTTTGCCTCTCCGAAAACGGCAGCGAAGAAGGAACGCTCCATTTCTACCACACGGAAACTGGCGGACAATTACCGGATCGGATCGCCCGCGTGCAATATCCCACGGGTGGGGGAAGCGCGGCATGGACGGCCGATGGCAGCGCCGTGTTTTACACCCGCTATCCACACCAGGGCGAAAAGCCCGAGGCGGATTTAAACTTCTTCCAGCAGATCTATTTCCACAAACTCGGCACGCCTGCCACGGCGGATGAATACTCGGCCGGACGTGAGTTTCCGCGCATCGCAGAGATTCATCTGGAGACTTCGCGCGATGGACGGCTGCTGCTGGCGACGGTGGCAAATGGCGATGGCGGCGAGTTCTCGCACTACCTCCGCGGGACAACGGGCGGGCCGGCTTGGCGGCAACTCACGCGGCACGAAGACGGCGTGAAGGAAATCGCGTTCAGCCACGACAGCGCGGCGCTTTATCTCCGCTCGGTGAAGGATGCGCCCCGTGGAAAAGTGCTGCGGATTTCTGCAACCGGCACGCTCGGCGATGCAGAGTTGGTCGTGCCGCAGGGCGATGCGGTCATCGAGGGCATCACCCCCACGGCGCAGTTTCTTTTCGTGAACGATCTTCTCGGCGGGCCCTCGCGGGTGCGGCAATTCACGCTCGATGGAAAAGATAGCCGCATCCTGCCATTGCCGGAAACATCGGGCATCGGCGGGCTGATTGATTTGGGCGACCGCGTCGTGTTCCGCCAGACGAGCTTTATCGCGCCTTCCGCCTGGATGACCTACGACCCGTCGGGCGGAGTGATAAAAAAGTCCGCGCTCTTCAACACCTCGCCCGTGGACTTCAGCGACATCGAGGCCGTGCGGGAATTCGCGGTGAGCAAGGACGGCACGCGCGTCCCGGTGAACATCCTGCAGCGCAAAGGCACCAAGCTCGATGGCAACAACCCCGCGCTGCTCTACGCCTACGGCGGCTACGGCCACAGCATGAGGCCTTCCTTCGATTTCGAGAACCGCCTCTGGTTTGACCGGGGCGGAATCTACGTCGTCGCCAACATTCGCGGCGGCGGCGAATTCGGCGAAGAGTGGCACCTCGCGGGAAACCTCACGAAGAAGCAAAACGTGTTCGACGACTTCGCGGCTTGCGCGCAACACCTGATCGGGCGCGGCTACACGCGCCCCGGAAAACTCGCCGTCGAAGGCGGCAGCAACGGCGGTCTGCTGATGGGCGCATTCCTCACGCAAAATCCGGCACTCGCCCGCGCCGTCGTCGCCCATGTCGGCCTCTATGACATGCTCCGCGTCGAACTGGATCCGAACGGCGCATTCAATGTCACCGAATTCGGCACCGTGAAGGACCCCGCGCAGTTCCGCGCCCTCCACGCCTACTCGCCCTATCACAACGTGAAAGACGGCACCGGGTATCCCGCCGTCTTCTTCCTTGCCGGCGAGACCGATGGCCGCGTGAACCCTGCCCACTCACGAAGAATGACCGCCCGCCTGCAAGCCGCGACCGCATCCAAAAATCCCATTCTCGTCCGCCTAAGCGAATCATCCGGCCACGGAATGGGTACCGGCCTTGCCGAAAAAATCGCTCAGCAGGCGGATGTCTTCCTATTCCTCTTCGACCAGCTCGGGATGTAAAACCCTTCAATTCCTGCATGAAAGCTCTCCTCACACTCCTTGCCTCGCTATTCCTGGCTCCAGCAGCTCCCGGCGCCGAAACCACGAGGGTTGATAGCGACACCAAAACGTTGCGCGTTTTTATCTTCGCCGGCCAGTCGAACATGGTCGGTTCGGACTCAAAAGTGGCAGACATCAATCGCTTCCCTCCTTTTGCCGGCTTGGACAAGCCCCAGGAAAAGGTCCGGTTCTCCTACAATATCGGGCGGGAGGAAAAGTTGACCTCCGCGGGCTGGGTCGCCTTGCAACCGGTGGACGGGGTCGTCGGGCCGGAACTCAGCTTTGCCCGACGGGTTTCGCAAGGAACCAAGGCACCCATCGCCATCATCAAGTGCGCCGCCGGTGGCACCACTTTGGGAGCCGACTGGAGTCCCGGCACCCCCAGTGGCTTCAAGCTCTACCCGCTGGCATTGCAGTTGATTCAAGCATCCCTTGCTGAACTGGACCGGAAGAGAGTTCCTTACCGGATCGAAGGCTTTATGTGGCATCAGGGCGAGAACGATATGTTCGACGACAAGTTCAGGCCGGACTATGGCAAGAACCTGTCAAATTTTCTGGCAGCCTGGCGGCGTGACCTCAAGACACCCGGCTTGAAGTTCTACCTCGGGGAACTCTGTACCAAGACGATTTGGGGCATGGACAACCGCGTGAATATGGACGCCATCCGGTCGGGGCAGCAGGCTGTCACCGCAACGGATGCGCTGGCGGAATACATCCCCACCTCGCACGATGCGGTGGAGATCGGCGGCGGGGAGGGATTGCATTATCACTACGGAACCCTCGGACAACTGGAGCACGGCGTGAACTACGCCGACGCCTATCTGCGAACGATCGGAAAGAAGCCTGCCACTGGACGGGCGCTCAAGGTCTGGCCGTATGAGCAGGGAAGCCCGGTCAAGCTTTTCATCCTCGCCGGACACCGCAATATGGAGGGAGAGCGGGCTTTCACACAAGAACTCAAAGCGCTCAAGGGCGAGGAGGCGCTGGCGGACGATAATGGCAAAATCGCTTTCAAATACAGCCTCGGCGGCGGCTATCAAATCTCGGAAGGATGGGAGCCACTCGGCCCCGCTGGAGCCTACGACACCTTCGGTCCCGAACTCAGCTTCGGCAGGACGCTGCAAGACAAGGTTCCCGGCAACATAGCCATTGCCAAATTCACCCACAGCGGTTCGCAGATGAACGATTGGACTCCCGAGGGAACGGACGCGAAAGACCGGAACCTCTACCCGCGGTTCATCGCATTCATCCGCGAATCCATCAAGGAGCTTCAAGCCAAGGGTCATCAAGTAGAATTGGCCGGTATCGTGTATCATGCGGGGGAGAACGACATGGCCTATGGACCCTACCGCCGCGAAGCCGCCAAATGGCTGCAATCCACTGTCGCACAGAGCCGTCTGGATCTGGCGCTTCCTTCGTTGAAGTGGCATGTCAGCCAGCAACCTCCTCCGGACGAGAAGGGACTCAACGCCTTGGATGTCACCGCCAATCTGGCTGCCCTCGCCGCCGCAGACCCTGCCTTCATTCACCTCAAAGCCTTCAATCTTCCGCCGCAGCGGGAGAAGCTGGTCATCACCACGGCGGGCATTGTGCAATTAGGGGAATTGCTGGCCCAAAGCTGCGTCGCGCGCAGATGAAAAGCGGGCCGTTTGATGGCACGACGGAATCTATTATCATCACCCCAATCTTTGGGATCGCTCTGCTGACGCACTTGGAAACCCTGCGCTGATCCTGGCATTTATTCCGGCCCGCCACCTGGCTCCGGTTTTCCGCCCGTCCGGGAGTTCAACGGGCTCCCCAAGCGGAGATTGCGGTCACTGCCTCCCAAGGCTCCCGCAGCCAAGGCTGAATGGTGGGCCAGAATACGGGCGGGCCGCCCCTGCCAATCAACCGGGCACAAACCGCAAATCCTTCACCACCGCCGGACCAAACCGGGACTGGAGACGCTGGAGAATCTCCCGCTTCAGGTTCCGCTCCAGATCATAGCGCACCGCCGACTGGAGCACGGCCACCTGCAACACCCCACCACGCAGGCCGGTGGGTTTAGACTGGCCTGCCAGGAAGTCACCGACAATTACCGACCATTCACGAGTCACCGTTTCCTCGGCCAAACGGTCATTCAGGCCCGCCCGTTTGAGTACCTGTTCCACCACATCACCCACTTTACGCTCAAACCGGCTGAGATCCGGCGCTTCATAAACGCCCCGCCACTCCGCACGCATCCTGCGGTACCGCAGTTGCTGCGCGGTTTCCTGGGGTCGGCCTCTCGGTTCTGCCATGTTGAACTGATACGGAGCCCTGGCCAGGAAGCAAAACAAAAACCGCCCGCGTCGCTCAGGACGGGGCGGTTTGGAAAAAATCGGGCGTGGGCAGGCCAAGACTATTCGTCGCCGTCGCTGCCGATCGCTTCAACCGGACAGCCCTGCATGGCCTCTTCGCAGGCCGCCACTTCTTCAGGGGTTTCAGGTTGTTTGAAAACGTAGGAGTAGCCGGCATCATCCTGCCGCGTGAAATTGGCAGGAGCGGTTTCGCGGCAGAGATCGCAATCAATGCATTGATCATCCACGTAGAATTTTCCGGACTTGTTTTCGCTGTTTTTGTTGTCTCGGTCGGCCATTTTAAATGTTTGGGGGAATTAGCTTGCAAAATAGGAAGGACTTGGGGTCATGCAATCCATTTTTTCGCTTCCCACCCTCCTTATTTCCCTCTTGGAATACCCTGCCCCACGCTTAAGAAGAAGAGCATCCTGAGCCGTCGTTGTGACGATTCGGGGGCTATCCTTAAATCCTGCATCCGCACCTCATTTTCCCGGCATGGCACAACCACCCCGCAAATCATCCTCATCGCGCCGCTCCCAGGAGACGCCCCCCCCGGAAGATCTCTTTGCGGGTGATGCAGCAGCCTCTGCCGCAGAGGAGTGGACGCTGGATGAACCGGCGGCGGCCGGATCCAATCTTCCCCCACGTCCCAGAGCCGGGGCCCTGCCCGCCCAACCGATCCTGCCAACACAGAGCGGAGGATTTGAGTCGAATCCGAACGCTCAGGACAAAATCGACCCCTCCCCCGAAATTCCGGGAGCAGTCCCTCTGCCAGCCGCGCCCGCGCCGCCAGTCGCGCCCGACACTGGTTTTAACGATCCTTTTGAAATTGACGACGAGCTGCCAGTCGTGACCCCGGTCGTCCGGGTCACCCCACCCAAGCCGGAACCCGGGCCGGAACCGGAATTTGAAGGGAGCTCCCGCCCCGGCCTGACCGAACCCCCGGAGGCAACGGAACCTTCCCCGGCCCGGCCCGACCGCTTTGGCCTGGCCACGGCGGGCGCCCTCCTGACGGCTTTGCTGGTCATTTTCGGGGTGATTCTTTACGTCAACCGCCCCACTTCCGAGCCCGCCACCTCCCGCGCGCTTCCTGATCTGCCCATCACCGGCAACATTGTGACCCTCACCGATATCAAATCAGGATGGCGTTCCCGCCAACCTGCCGACCGGGTCAGCACCGTGGACGTGACCCTGCCTACCCCCTCCCGCCAACAGCCCGCCTTGTTGCCGGTAGTGCAGTTCACCTGCGGCCCCGCTTCTGGCAAAACTGGCTTCCTGCGCTTCATCTTCTTCGATCCTGACGGAAAAATCAGCGGTGATGTCCGCGTCGTGAAGCTCTCCGATGGCAGCATTGACCCTCTCAGCAGCGGCGCGGTCGTCGCCGGTCCTGGCGGCGGCATCGTCTATGGCTCGCTCGGTTTTATGGACCGCCCCGGTTTTGTGGCCTATGCCAGCAGCAGTTCCCCCCGATGGTCGGTGCAAGTCAGGGAAAGCAGCGATTACAACGCCAAGGAAGACGGCTGGGCCCTCCTGCAGTCTTTTGATATCCGCAACGCCGTCGATCCCTGACCTCCTGCGGCTGGCGTCTCTGCTGCAGCGCTGGCCGCGTTCATTCCGGGGATCCCGCCCCCCGAATTGCAGCCCACCCCTTCCCCTATCATGTCCAATTCAGCCCCCACCACGCTCCCTGCCGCCCCGCCCGCCGTCATCCCCACCGAAGGCTGGCACGTCCTCCATCTCTACTATCACATGGAACGCGGACAATGGGAACAGTATTCCCCGGAGGAGCGCGCCCATACCAAAAAGAAATTCGCGCGCCTCATCGCAGACATCAGGGCCACCGATAAAACCCAACTACTGGCTTTCAGCGTGGTTTCCCCCAAGGCGGATCTCGCCTTCATGCTGCTCACCCCGGACCTCCAGCAAGCCAACACCTTTGAGAAAAAGCTGACCAACGGTCTCGGTCCCGATGTCCTCAGCCCGGTCTACAGCTATCTTTCCATGACGGAATGGACTGAGTATTTCACCACCGAGGAGGAATACACCGCCAAAATGACCAAGGAAAAGTCCCTCACTCCCGGCACCCCGGAAATGGAGGCGGAACTCGTCACTTACCGCGCCCATATGGCCAAGTATCATTCCGACCGGCTCTATCCGAATCTCCCGGACTGGCCCGTGATGTGTTTCTATCCCATGAGCAAGCGGCGCGGCGAAGTGAATAATTGGTATGGCCAGCCGCATGATCAGCGGAAAACCCTCATGGCCGGCCATGCCAACACCGGCCGCAAATACTCCGGAAAAATCCGCCAGCTGATCACAGGGTCCACCGGCCTGGATGAACACGAGTGGGGCGTCACCCTCTTCGCCCATAACACCTTCGACATCAAAGCCATTGTCTATGAAATGCGCTTCGATGAGGTCACCACGCGCTTTGGCGAGTTCGGCGACTTCTTCATCAGCCTGCAGCTTCCGGTGGAGGACATCTTCCGCCGCCTTGGAGTTTAATCGGAAGAGCGCAGGTTTCAGGAGCCGGCATCCGCTTCCTGTTTCTAAAACCTGGGCCCCGCACCCTTTCGTCCCATGTTAAGAATCGCCGACCGCACCTTCACCTCCCGGCTCCTCGCCGGCACAGGCAAGTATCCGTCCCCCGAAGCCATGCGCGATGGCCTCGAGGCCTCCGGCACCGAAATTGTCACCGTGGCCCTCCGCCGTGCTGATTTATCAGGGAAATCCGATCCCTTTGCCAACATCCTCGAGTTCATCGATCCCAAAAAATACCTCCTCCTGCCGAACACCAGCGGAGCCAACACGGCGGAAGAAGCGGTCCGGCTTGCCAGACTCGCCGTCACCGCCGGACTGCCCAACTGGGTGAAACTCGAAATCCACCCGGACCCGCGGTTCCTCCTGCCCGATCCGATCGAAACCTTCAAAGCTGCCGAAATCCTCGTGCGTGAAGGATTTGTGGTGCTGCCCTACATCAATGCCGACCCTGTGCTCGCGAAACGCCTCCAGGACATCGGTACCGCCACCGTGATGCCCCTCGGGGCTCCGATCGGCTCCAACCGCGGCATTGAGACCCGCCGTCAGATCGAAATCATCATCGAACAAGCCACCGTCCCCGTCATCATCGATGCCGGACTGGGGGCTCCCAGTCACGCGGCTGAAGCCATGGAAATGGGTGCCGATGCCGTACTCATCAATACGGCCCTGGCCATCTCCCGCGATCCTGTCCGGATCGCCCGGGCTTTCCGTCAGGCCATCGAAGCAGGCCGCACCGCTTACGAACTGGGCCTCCCCACCCCCAGCGCCGAGGCCAGCCCCACCAGCCCTTTGACTGGATTCCTTTTTCCGGGCTGATTCCGGATGAGGGGGCTACACCCGGCGGCCTTCATCAAAATCGTAATAGTCAAAGAATGTCAGGATATCGATGCGGTGCCCCAGGCCCGAGTTCGCTTTATTCTGCTCCAGCCGTCCAGTGGCCCCGGTGTCGTCATCGCGCCAGCCGGTTTTGGAGGCATATTTGTTCCAAATCAGAATCTCCTCCTCATTGGGCCGGCGGCCTTGCCGGAAGCACCATTCAAGAATTTCCTCATCCGTCCCGCCCTGGGCAGCCCGTTCCCGCACGTCCGCATAATTGACCTGGAGGAAACGGCAGATCCGCCCATCAAAACCCTCGCCGACCATGGGAAGATAGTCGGCAGGCAAACTACCAGCCCGGACGAGGCGCATCTTGTCAATCATGCGGGCGAAGTAGATAAGGCCAAGGGTGGCGTCGTGGGCAGAACGGGGGAAGGACATGGGAAAAAGGAGGGAAACAGGCAACTGGCCGAAGGCCGCTGATCCGTTGGCAGATCAGCCTTGGGAGAGCAGTTTTTCCAGAATGGGCGAGGCTTGATTGGAGAGTATGGAGTAGTGGCCGTCGTTGGTTTGCCTGAATTCGGCAAGCGGGAGACGGGACGCGAATTCCTCGGCGCCGCGACAGGCAAAGTTACGGTCCTGCGTGCCATGCCAAATGGTGGATGGCACCTGGGATTCTGCTGGATCGAAGGGCCAGGGGCTGGAATAGGGTTTCCCATCCTCCCATAACCCTGACATGCCGGAACGCATCGCGGCGAGGAACCCGGGGTAGAACTGGGAAAAGTTTTGCTTCGGCCAGAGCGCAGCCCGGTCGCTCGGACCCAGGCTGCGCAAACCCAGCCAAAGCACCGGCCGCGGCGGGGGTATTCTCGCGATGCGCACGGCCGGAATCAGCGCGGACTGCAGGAGCCATGGCACATGGTCATGCAACGCCAGCATGCCTTGATAAACCGGGGATAAATGACGCCGTCCGGGCCCCGGCGCGGCGGGCAAGGCCCCGCAGACGGTGGCAAATGAGGAGACCCGCCGCCCCAGCGCCCAGGCACAGGCATGAGCATAGGGTCCGCCGCCGGACAGGCCCAGCACGCGGAAACGGTCAATCCCCAGGGCATCGGCCAGCGCCGCCACCGCCGGAGGCCAATCCAACAAGGTGCGGTCCGGTTGCGGCGAGGACCCGCCCACGCCGGGCCGGTTGGGCGCAATCAGCCGGACTCCCTGATCCAAGGCGGCCTCGTGCAGCAGCAATGCCTGTTGGCTCTCTCCCGGCCAGCCATGGAAAAAGAAGACAGGCGGGCCGGCGGGAGCGCCATATTCCCGGAAGGTGAGGACGCCCCCCGCGGGCAATGTCAGGGATTGAAGCATCCAGAATTCAATCGCCAGACACGCAAAAAAGCAACGGCCCGTCCAGTCCCGGCACGCTTGCATCAATAGCCCATCCGCATCCGGCCCGGGCCAAAACCCGGAAGGGCACTTCTAAAAGCGATGCCTGTTCATCATCAATCCCAAGCCAGCTCCGCCCGTCAGCGCAACCGCTCCCAACCAGTGACCCGGTTGCGGCTGAAACGAACCACGGCGGCGGTCATCGGCACATAGTCCGGCCCGGTGTCCACCGCGACAAATCCCGGATGGTAATAACGCCGGCCGCCATAGCCATAGGGCCCATAGCCATATCCATAACCCATCCCGGCAACCACACTGGAACGGTAGACCGGCTGCAGTTCCGTATAACGCCACCATTCATAAGGGGCTCCATTTTCGCTTCCCCGCGTCACCCGGTCCGGTCTTCCCCACGCCAGGTATACCGCATCCGGCGTCATCCCTTCGATCACCCGGCCCTCCATCACGGCCTGTTTTTGAGTTCCGGAAAGGGCTTCGAATAACTGTGGAGCCTGCGCCACCCGGCTGCCCGGCGTGGAGGAGGCACAAGCTGCCATGAGCAGCGCCCCCCCGGCAACCGCGCTCCGGACCAGTTTCATGGAGATCTTTTTCACAATATTTTCAGGGCTGGGAGGATGGGACGACGCTTGATTTCCGGCTGCACATGCCGAAAACCCTGCTGAACTAAGCGTAACGTGCAAGACACTTTTGGCCATCAAATTTCCTACCTGCGGCTCAGCATTACCGACCGGTGCAATGAGCGCTGCCACTATTGCATGCCGGAGGAACTGCAGACCTGGCTGCCCCGCGCAGATCTCCTGACGTATGAGGAAATCCTCCGCACCGTCCGCGCCGGAGCCTCACTCGGCATCCGCAAGCTCCGGGTCACGGGCGGCGAACCGCTGACCCGCCGGGATGTCATTCCCTTCATCACCCAACTGAAGGCCATCCCCGGTATCGAAGACATCGGCCTCTCCACCAACGGCACCCTCCTGGCCGATCTGCAAAGGGATGGCCGCACCACCGCCGCCCACCTCCGCGAGGCCGGCGTCCGTACCGTCAACATTTCCCTCGATACCCTCGACCCCGCCGCCTACGCCGCCGTGACCGGGCGCGATTTCCTCCACAAAGTAATCGCCGGCATTGAGGCCTGCCACGCCGCTGGTTTTGAGCAGATCAAACTCAACTGTGTCCTCATGAAAGCTGCGCACAGCGATCCTGATGCCCTCCCTGCCTTGCTCGATTTCGCCCACCGGCAGGACTGTCTGCTCCGCTTCATCGAGCTGATGCCCGTCACTTCCCGTGAGTTGTTGGAGGACAGCAGCTTCCTCCCCACCGCAACCGCCCGCCGTCTCATCGAAGCCCGTACCGGACCGCTCATCCCCAGGCCCGGCTATAAAACCAACGGCCCCGCCAGCTACTATGAAGTCCCCGGCCGCAACCAGCTCATCGGTTTTATCGGAGCCATGACCAACCTCCATTTCTGCGAGAGCTGCAATAAACTCCGCCTCACCTCCGATGGCAAGCTCCGCCCCTGCCTCGGCAGCCACCTCGAATTCGATCTCCGACAGGTGCTCCGCGATGGCAGCGATGACGAAGCGCTCAAGAACTTTTTCCTCTCCGTGGTCGCCCGCAAGCCCAAGGAACACGACTTCCGCACCACCTACCTGCCGGGCCGCCACATGACTGCCATCGGCGGTTGAGGAAATCGACCGGTCCAATCCCGGAAATGGGGTGACCCAACGGGCCATCGAGCACCCGGTTGCTTGGATCTGCATGGTTCCACCCATCAGGAAAACAGATGAGCATCAAGGCTCCCCCCGGGAGCGACGGGCCCTGCCCCAAAGTGGCTCCACCGGGAATCGAACCCAGATCTGAAGTTTAGGAAACCCCCGTTCTATCCGTTGAACTATGGAGCCAGTTGATTTTCAACGAGTTGCGAAGAAATTTACCGGGATTTGCTGTTAGGTCCTAAAAAAAGTCCTAAAATGTTTAGGGAAGTCGATCAAGGTCCAACAGCGTGTGAATCATGTCTGCGCGGGTTGTCGCCTGCAAGTGGAATGGATTATTTATTAGAGAGCTGGATGGGAATAGTTCGTTTTGAGAAAATGGCCCACGCGGACGCGCACGACCTCTTGGCGTGCCTTTTCGCCTCTCCATTTGGCCTTTTTTTCATTTCTCCACTGCGTTTTACCACAGTCAAAAATGACTGCCGCTTTTTATCATCGGATGTTCAACAATGGTGAACTTGGGATTAACTGTGAGGCGAAGATTCTGCTCGGGCTTCCAGGGCACATGCGACCTCACCTGCTCAGGCCGCTGTCGCCACCGCTTCTCTCTGTCAAAGCCCCGTGGCCGGAGTGAACGCCCGAACTTGGTTTGGCACCCCGTCTCCCGGTAAATCAGAAGCCCCAAATGGTGGCGAAGGTGGCGACGTGTCCGAAATCTTTAAATGAGAGGGGAGCAAGATTGCCCTATTCCAAGACCATGGCAAATTCTGCCGCTCGTGCATTACGGGCCATGCCGGGGGCGAGGAAATAGATCCCATCCATCTATTCGCACTTTCTAGCTGATTTTTGTTCCAAGAGCAACTCCGGGCTGGCATGCCCCGTCGCTGCTCGGACGCCCGCGATTCCGCGATTCCGCGATTCCGCCGCGATTTTCAGAACTATTTCTTATGTTTTGATTTCGGTTTCCCGTAGGGGGTTTCTGGAAAAGAGTATCAAATCGCGGAATCGCGGGGAATGAAGGACCCGAGCCTGAAGGAGTTTTCCGCGCAATCCAAGGAATTGAAGGTCCCGCGGAAGCTGCTTGAGGTGAATATCGATGGGGATGTGCAGCAGGTGCGCATCCGCGTGAAATGTGACCGTGGGGAGGTTTGGGGAGATCAGGACATTAAGAGCGGGCGGAAATCAAGGACTGGGAGGGCGCTACTGGCGGCATCTGGAAACCTGCCGGGTGCCGCACCTGCTGCTCAAAAACGGACGCGCCGGCGATAGTCGTCCTGCATGAGGATCCCGCGGAACCGGGAGGCAGTGGGAAAACCCGCCCGCCGCCGCACACCGAGGCAAAGTTGCGCAGGGTGGTTTGAGGGCATAATTTGACACATCGAGAGGGTCGCCCGCGCACCAAAATCCGCGGGTTGAATCAGCCTTCTCTAACTCATTATGTCGAAACTATCCGCCAAGCAACAACTCGACAGGGTGGCCAAAGCATCCGATTTGGGCCCCGCCCTGCTCCTGAAACTCGTGCTGGAGGTGTCTCCTGAAGAAATCGTGGAAGCCCTCAAGGGAATGGTGAATGCCACCATGACCACGAAGGATGGGCGGACGGTGCCCGACTACCGGGCTCGAGAGGCCGGGGTGAAACTGTATTTGATCTATGTGGTGGGGATGCCGGTTCAACGGGTGATGTCCACTCCCCAGAGACTGGAGTCGGAAGACCAAACGATGAGTCGCCTGATGGCGAGCCCAGCCGCTCGCGAAGCCATGAAGCAGGCCTTGGCGACGGAGGTGGAGACTGTGCCGGGATGAGTCGAACTGTGTTCAAATAATCCCTGCACGGTTTTGGTCCCCTCGGCCCCTTGGGAAAAGGGATCAAATTAAAGATTTTCCGTGCTCTCGTAATCATTTGTTTTTTTAAATATGTTAAGTATGTTGCCTTGTCATGAAACTCCCCCTCCTTCCGGTCGCAATCCTTGTCCGCGTCTCGACCGACCGGCAAGCCACTGCCCGGCAAACGGCTGACCTGCGGGCCGTCGCCACTGCCAAGGGCTGGGAGGTGGTCGAGGTGATTGAGGAGACCATCACCGGCAGCGCCAGCGCCAAGGATAGGACGGGGCTGGCCCGCATCGAGGAACTGGTGGAGGAAGGGCGGATCAAGAAAGTGCTGGTGCATGAGGTCAGCCGGTTGAGCCGTAGGCCGGCCGTCGTCCATGCGCTCGTCGAGCAGTTGGAAGCCGCGGGCGTCAGCCTTTACTGGCACGCGCAGGGCATCGAGACCCTGATGGCCAGCGGGAAGCGGAATCCGGCGGCGGCGATCATGTTGGCGTTGCTGGCGGAGATGGCGCGGGCGGAGACGGACACGCTGCGGGAGCGCATCAACAGTGGGCTGGCGGAGGCTCGGAGGAAGGGCGTGGTGCTTGGGCGACCGGTGGGGAGCGGGAAAGACAAGGCGACCCTACTGCGCGATCACAAGGACATCCTGAAACTCCTTCGGGCAGGCCATACCATCCGGAATGTGGCGAAACTCGCCGGAAAAGGGGTCAGCACTGTGCAACGTGTAAAGGCAGCCGGGCTCGGCTAAAGAACCCGAAGCCGGGTGCATCAGCGGATCCATTATCCCCTACTGATCCTCAAGAACAGGAGAGCAACAGGGCTCGCACGGGAACGTATCCCCCCGGAACCAACGGCCAAAACCACTAATTTCACCAGGCAAAGTTGAATTGTCAGATGATGCGGGCCACGGTGCGGAATTCAAACCCATCAGACACTATGCTACCCCTCGGACCTTGGAACTGCGACTACTGTGGAGGAACCATCAAAATGAAGGACGGCTGGCTTGAATACCTAACTGATGAAGACCACCGGTCATACGGCCTGAAAATCTTCCACCATATGGAAATCGGCGAGCCTCTAGGTTACTGTTGTTCCTACCAACCAAACGGCCGTCGCAGAGTTGGTTTGCCAATAAGTTCTTGCAATCTTGTTCACTTTATTTCACACGATGGACTCACTGAATTATTGAAAATACAGAAGTATGATAAACTGGACGCGGACGAAGTTTCTCTGATGATCAGGCGTCTTCACATACCCGGATATGAGCAGGCCAGACCCTTTTTTGAAACGGCTGTTCGGGAAGGAATCATCCACCCGCCTTCCACGCCGGGGTTTTTCTGTCAGGAGGATATCCAGGCAGTCTGGAGCCATTACAGGATCCAAAACCTCAACACCCTGCAACAGGAGCAATCTCCCTGATCACCATGGGCCCAATCCCATAGAGCCATGCATGGTGTCTATGGCCGAACCCCTGCTGGCGGTGCCGCGTCCGGGTCCTGATGCATTCTGGGGTCATTCCCCGGTTACCGGCCCCATCAGAGGGTTCACTCTTTATCACGGCCCTGTGACTCCCGCATGGGCAGCACAGCGCGGCGGACGAGGCGCCGGGCGGCGCGGGCCCGGTCCATAGTCCACTGTTTGAACTGGCGCTTCACTTTGCCGGGCGCCTGCGGATTCATCACCAGCAGCCTTAGTTTCGCGGAGTAGATCAACCATTGGCCAAATGCGACGGGGAGTTTCTGGCGGTCCGGGTGGTCCCACACCGCTTCTGCTGGGAGCTGCATCGGGCACTGTACCAGACCGTTTAACAACGCCAGGACTTGGGGACATGGACTGAGTATCCCGGCCATCAATTCGGGCAGACGATACCAGAGTGGCTGAAGATCACTGTCCACGAGGGCCTTGAACTGGTCACTGGTATGCCAGACGGGTTGTCCTATCAGTGCTTCCAAGGCCAAAGCGTATTGCCCCGCCTTGGTGTGAAAACATGCCAGATTGTAGAAATCTCCTGGTTTGGCTCCATTTAATTCCATGCCCTGCCGGGTCAGATCCACGGCTTCGGGAATCCGCCCGAGATTCATCAGGGCACTCGAAACCATGCTATACCAATCCGATGACAGGATCCTGGAATATCTCCATGGATAGCAGATCTGGACGAATGCTTCCAAATCCCCGCGGGCCCACTTGATCCGCGCCAAGCCTGCCTCCATGAGCGACCGCCAATGTGCCGGGGCTTCCTGTGGCAGCTCCATTGCGGCCTCTGCTTCGTCAAACATTCCCAGTTCATAGTAACCACGGGCGGTAGCGGTAGCCTGCTCCAGCGTGGCCGGATCCCACTCCCCGCCTTGGGCTGGGCTTATGGTGTCTGTTTGATTGGGTTCACTATTCATAGAGGTGGGCGGCGATAAATTTATGGGGCTCCAGCTCAGCTTCCCCATCCCAGCGGTAGGCGACCAGCGGGCCATCTTTGGCGGCGCTGTAGTCGAGGCAGGCGACGTTGGGCAGCAGGGGGCCGAGAGGATCGCTGGCGGGGAGCCAGTAGTGGCCCACAAAAACCGGGGGAGCTTCCACCGGATAGCCGGGCATCAGTGCGGCCACTTCCTCCGGCACCGGTGTGTCGGGCGGGCTATCGGCAGGCGGGAAGATCAGGCTGCGGTAGGTTTCACCCACCGGCGTCTCAGTCCACCAGCGGGCCCGGATGGCGCAGCGGGGATGGCCTTCCTTGTCGTGATAGACGGCCTCCGGCG
>CAIZWU010000121.1 GCA_903936775.1 uncultured bacterium
CTTCTCACCCGTCACAGACGCCTCTTCACGGAATCTCCTTCCCGCCAAAATAAAGGAAAACCTAGGACAAAATCAAAACACCACTCCACCGTTCTCTCCGCTTAACTGAGCGCCATTCGGGTCTGACGACCGGCGTCGATCTCGCGCGGAGGATTCGCCAACGTTAAAAGTATCGTACTGACCCTTCCGCTGCGCCCTTCCACGCCTTTATTCACACTGTTCCGCATCTGCATTCCCCAACAGGCTAATCAACAAAATGCGCCGCATTTCATAATCGTCTTCCTCTTCAATAAGCTTGAATGCCTGTTGCGCATCTGCGCGGAAAATCCTTAGCAAGGTCGCTCTAGCTCGGTCCGTTGTTCGTTCCTCCGTTGATTGCCTTTTTAGTTTTTCCCAATTCGCCACATCCCCTCGTAACCCTTCCGTTCCCCCAGCACGCGGGCCCGTTTGTTTAGGGCCTGCGCTGCTTGCTGCTACCGGCTCCACTATACCGGCCTCGCCGTGGTTGCGCGCCCGCATCCACATCCCAAATATAATCGCCCCGCCCATCAAGCTGGCAATTCCGAACGACCAGTTCCTCCACTTGCTTTTCGTCGTGTCTCTTTGCATATACCTGTGCGTGGCCTTTACGCCGTTTGCTGCGCCAACCACGTATCGTACGCCTGCTGATCCATTAGCGCAAACGTCCATTCGAGCACTTTGCTCACCGTATCCACCGGCGTTCCGTTTGGCGAGCTAAGCGAAATATACGGTGGTGTTCCCGTTATTGTCCAGTTCGCTATCGCTTGTGACGTATCCGGCTGAAAGGAATTTGCTTTCGGGGATCGGCGCTGGAGAAGGGGGCGTGGGTCATGGGGAGGTGGGGTGGGTAGGGGTCTGGCAAATTGATGTTTGAATCCTGGCGAAACAATGTGATGCCTAATTCGCTATCTAGTGGCGCAAGTATCATTTCCTCATTCGGCCTTAGAGTCTTCAGTTGTCTCAATCCTCATTGAACGCAGAGCTTCGCGCTCACCAACTTCGCGGCGCAGTTCTTGAAAGCGTAGTAAGGCGCGTTCGTTCCCCGCTTCATATAACTTCTCGTGCATTTGCTTCAAGGTGTTAAGCTCGGTGAAATCATTCCGAATACTCTCTTGATATTCTATCTTGCTTGAGCCAAAGCGTGCCTGCACTGTTGATTCTGGTAGCGTCGTCACCAGATCCTGCTGTAATTCCGTGCCGACCAGGGCTGATTTAACCAAATCACTGCCTGCAAGTACTAACCGTGCTACGTCGGCAAGATGTGGATTCGCGGAACAAGCGAGTTCGTGTAATTTAGGGGCGATTCCGACGTTTCGTGGATACATGCTTTCGCGTTTACTCCCGAGAGGAGAATACTCCCTGATTGAAGTTAGAAACTCTTGATCTGTATAACGAAACGCGGCATCGATTTGCTTAAGTTCCTGGCGGCCATCATAGAATTGGTGAATAGTGTCCAGTTGCGTGGAATTCCGCTGAGTATTTGCCAATAAAAATGCCGCAATACCCGGAAATTGCTCACTCAAAAATTTTGAGCTGTTGTTTTTCAACGTGGCGAGGTCGGGATCTTCCTGCGCGGTCTCCTGTGATAATAGCGCTGCAAGATAGTTCAATTTCCTGTCCGCAGGGAATACGCGCAAGCCTTCTTTGAGCCACCTGGTGTCTTTGGTTTGCGCATACGCCCACGCATATACAGAGTCCTTCTCAACTGCTTTTTCGAGAAAGCGTTCAATTTCCTCTGCGGTGGGAGGTGTGCGAGGTTTCAGCGAGTCTGGAATTTTTGTTCGGCCCTGCTCTGTTTTACCCGAAACCACGGCCGGTGGAATACTTGGAAGAGTGGGCGATTGTTCAACTCTTGCTTGACCGGATGGGGTCAGGGTTGCGCGGGCCCGTATGGTTTGATAAAAAAGCCAAATGCCAACAAAGAGCATTGTCAGTGTCAGGAGAACTTGGAGTGCTCTTCGCGGGCGACATCCTAAAGACAGGCGGCTTTGGTGGGGCATCATCTTAATAATACTGAAGCAACTGTGTCTGTCTGAATGGAATTTGCTTCCGGGGTGCTGACGCTGGTGAACGGGGCGTGGGTCATAGGGAGGCGGGGTGGGCAGGGTCTGGCGCGCAGAATCGGCGTACCGCGCGAAGTTCTAAAGCATCTGGCCTTCTGCACGCAGCTTGTAGCTGAGACTCCGGCGTTGCTCGAGGTAAGTCTGAACACGCGATTGCATCGACTGCTTCATGGTCCACCCCAAAGTCGATGGGTGCCTGAGGTTTACACTATCAGTGATCATCTTAATCTTGCCGCTTGCTGGTTGATTTTGGCAAGCCACTTGGAAGCCTCCGCGCTTGGCAAGCCCGCCTGCTCAACCACTTTTATTGTGGCCTCCGGGTCGTGATAGGCACTCAAATCAACTAAATTTCCCATCATTTGATTCCTGACATCATCGTCACGGATCGAAATAGCCCACTGAAGCCCGCTGAGCGGAGATACGTGCGATGAGGCTTTGGCGATGGAGCCGATGGCATAGTCCTTCGCGATTCCGTCCGGGAGGTTGTTCACCCAATGGGAGGCGGCTTCCAGGTCCTTTTGTGCGTAGAGTTCGGCAAAGGATGCGAAGACAGTCGGCCTGGACTGGAAATCGTGGTTGGCTTCCATTATTTTTAGTGACTGGGACGGATCAGCGATCCACAGATAATACAGTGCCTCCCCGTGCTGTTCTGGGGGAACAGCATTGGGAAATTCCTCAGCCAGTCGCATCAGTTTCAGGCATCCCTCCGGGGTTCGATCCTGAGACAAGGTGATCATGAGAGACCTTGCCAGCCAATCGGTTTCCGTGGGACTTTTGGAGGCTTTCCGGATAAACCGCACAGCACTGTCCAAGTCTCCCACCATAGCGGAGGCGGCACCGGAAACAAAAGCCTGATAAATGGACGGGGGCATGGCTTGTTTCAGCGCCCAGTCCAGTTTGTCGGGGCTGCCTTTTTGCAGTTCCCTAGCAAAAGCGATAACGCCCAACTGAAGATCCCCTGTTGATTCCAGTGATAGCAGCCAAGCGAGGCCCGCCTCCGGGTCCTCTTTGGCGAGACGTGCCGCGAAGGCGCTCAAATACAATCCGTGGTCATCGTTGTAAACGTTCGAGAGGAAGCGGGCTTTAATGGCAGCTAGATCATCAGCATAGATTCCAGCCAGGAGGCTATCGACCTGTGCGGGTCTATCGGATGGGCGTTTCTGTGCGGCTTTACTGGGCGACTGGGGCAGAGCCCCGGTCGGGAGCACAGGACCATGCTTGTTAACAGAATCGCCCAAGGATTTTTCGTTGTAAAAAGAAATGGACCAAACCAGTGCGGCAGCCAGGAAAGCCACCCCGGTTGTGATCAGGGCGATCCAACGGGCGGGAATCCTCGGTTTCATGGAGGCGGGTCGGGTAGGGATCCCGGCGTGCCAATTTGAGCTGGCGGATATTCCTTCCCATCCGGGTAGGTTGTGCTCATTCCACTATCCGGAGCTGCGCCGCCATATTCATAAGTCACCCCGATGGCCATTTGAACAAAGGTAACCCCCTGAACTGTTCTTTCCTGCCTGTTAACAGTGTACCTGGTCCTCGTTGGCGCGGCGCCATTCTTAACGATTATCCAGGTAGTAGTAGTCTGAACAAGAGCGTTGAGATCGACGGGATTCGTTGGAGTGGGAATCGCGGGGACTACTGGAGCCGCAGGAAGTGTGTTTCTGAAAGGAATTTGCTTTCGGGGATCGGCGCTGGAGAAGGGGGCGTGGGTCATGGGGAGGTGGGGGGGTAGGGGTCTGACTTCGCTGGATCCCCTTCTGCTCTCCGTCGCCGCGCTATCCCGTACCACGAGGACGCCAGAAGACCCAGTACCGCTAGCCGAGGCTCGGGAATACGGTCAAAGCTATACTGGACGTGGTCTATGTAGTTCACTCCAGTGATCGTGAAGGACGCGATCCCCACGTCGCTGACCACACCCACAAACTGCGCTCCATTTGCGTAATAAGGGCGCCATTCCAGCGATGACTGAATGATGCTCAACGGCATGTCATCAATCACCCATTCAGCGATGCGCCCGCCGGCACTGTCAAATATCGTTGCCACGCTGGTATTGCCTGTGGGTCGAAACGTGTTCATGAACGCATTGGTCACCACCAATCCAACCGAACGCGGTAATTCCCCTGCATTGTTTCGTGAAAAGTCGAACCGAAAATTGACGATCGCGCCATCCGGCGCGCTGGTGCCTCCCATCTCGTACGATCCGCCAAAGCGACCGAACTCATCAATAATTCCATCGTCACCATCAACCGAATGATATCCGGACTCATTTCCTTTGCGTCCCGCAGGAGAAGATATATACGGAGTCACGAAGGTTCTTGAAAGGTTCGGTCCGGCTAAAAAATCTTCCAGATACAGGGATCCGTTCGCCAATCCCTGAAACCATGGGCTCTGCTCCTCGCTCCGGTAATCCCGAGCCTTCATCCAGACCACCGCGGCTAGCGCGTCATTTGAGGCGAGCACCAACGCGGCGAGAACGAACTTGCGGAACCAACTTCTTCGGGGTTGGGCAATGGTTGTCATGGTGTATACAAACCCGAACTCTGAAGGCTCAGTAGATAGTTGAGTCGATTCTCGTCGTACCACGAGCCTGGTCCTGTAGCCCTTACTCGGTTGCTGAAAGGAATTTGCTTTCGGGGATCGGCGCTGGAGAAGGGGGTATGGGGAGGAGATTTTTGGCGTTTTCGGGTGATTGGAGGGGAGAAAGGCAGGCTAGCCGATCGGGGTTTCTGATGAAACAACAATAGGGAAAGGTTCCGCGGTGCCAAGAGTTTTCTGGCAGTGGTCTTTTGTCCGGTGGGCCGGGAATGGGGAGCCTTAGGACGGGTCGAGCACCAGGGTGCGTTCGTCGTCGAGGCGGATTTCCTTTGGGACCCAGTGGGTGGAGAGGATGTCTTCCGGGAAAACCGCTAGTGGATCGGTGGCGTCGGCTGGGATCCACTCACGGATGGCGGGCCATGGCGGGTCGATTGGCTCGAAAGTATCGATGTCGAATGGGGCATCGGGCGGTGGGGGGATGTTGACGAGTCCCTCCCAGAGGGCGTGGAGACGGAGGAAGAATCCGACGGTTTCCGGGCGGGTGAGGGTCGCCACTGGGCGGAGAGCGCTTTGGCAATGCGGGCATTGGAGGGGGGCGACGGCCCAGACGGCTTTGATGAGGTCGCGCCAGAGCGGGCGCATGGCGCGGGCGGTGGTTTTTTCGGGTGGCGGGATAAGGAGGATTTGGGTCGCCGCTTGGCCACGGATTCGGAACGATGGCCCATGCCACGGAATATGCAGAACACCGAAACCGCCTGCGGCGGCCATCGTTTGATTGGTGCAAGGAGCTGACTGAAGCGTTTTTGGCGCTGACGTCCTCGTCGGCGAGTACGAAACCGCTTCTTCGCATCCGCACCCCTGCCAAAAAGACGTTCGGAGAGGCGTTCGGCGCC
>CAIZWU010000122.1 GCA_903936775.1 uncultured bacterium
ACCACCACCGTGGATGAAATCGCCGCCCAAATCCAAGGCTGGCATTCCTCCCAGCTCATCGCCATGATCGATCTGGCGGTGCCGGCCCTGCGGCGGCTCACCCCGGCCGAGTATGGCCGCTTCTCCCATATCCTGACCGAGCTGATCGCCGCCGACGGCCAGATGGATCTCTTCGAGTTCATGCTGCAGAAAATCGTGCGCCGGAATCTCGACCTGCATTTCCGCCGCACCAATCCACCTCCTATCGAGATCCGCCACCTGCCGGAAGCCGCCCCGGAGGCCTCCGCCATCCTGTCCGCCTTCGCGGCCCTCTCCGGCGCCCCCGGCAGTCCCGGGCACCAGCAGGCCCTCGCCGCCGCCAATCACGCCCTGCAGGAACATGCCATCCGTTGGACTCCGGAACTGACCACCGTCTCCCTCGACCGCATCGATGCCGCGCTCGACCGCTTCGACCGCGCCGTCCCCATGGTGAAAAAGCAACTGCTCTACGCCTGCGCCGCGACGGTTTTCGCCGATGGCGACGTCTCCAACCATGAGGCCGAACTGCTCCGCGCCGTGGCCGACACCATTGGGTGCCCCGTCCCGCCCTATCATCACCCTGCCCTGTCCTAGCGCCGGGTCTCCGGGACACGCCGCTCCCGCCCTGGGAGCCTGCCTGCGGATCGCGTCCGCCGCCTCACATCACCATCCCGCCATCGACTACCAGTACCTGGCCGGTAATATACCTGGCTTCCACGCTGGCCAGGAACCGTGCGGCGGCGGCGATGTCATCCACCGTGCCCATGCTGCCCAACGGAATTTTTGAGAGAATGCCGGTCTTGATCTCGTCACTCAGCACGTCGGTCATATCCGTCGCGATGAATCCCGGAGCGATCGCATTCACCGTGACACCCCTTCCGGCGAATTCCCGGGCGAGGCTCTTGGTCAGCCCAATCAGGCCCGCCTTGCTTGCCGCATAGTTGGCCTGCCCGGCATTGCCCATCAGGCCGATGATGCTGGCCACATTGATAATGCGGGCATCTTTCTGTTTGAGCAGCGACCGCTGAAACGCCTTCAGCATATGAAAGGCGCCCTTCAAATTTGTGTCCAGCACCGCGTCCCAATCCTCCTCGCTCATGCGCAGGATCAGGCCATCGCGGGTCAGCCCGGCGTTGTTCACCAGAATGTCCACCTTGCCGAAGTCGGCCAGCACCTGCTTGCCCATTTCCGCCACCGCCGCTCCATCCGCCACGTCCACCGCATAGGCCCTGGCCGCGCCGGGATGTTTGGCATTGATCGCTTCCGCCGCCTTGGCCGCATTGGATTCGGTGCGGCTCACCACCGCCACCTTGGCTCCCGCTTCAGCAAAACTCTGCGCCATGGCCAGACCGATGCCGCGTCCGGCACCGGTGATGACCGCAATTTTATCAGTAAGATCGAACATTTTTCGTGGTTTCCCACACCCCCCGCCGCCGCGCAATCGCCAATTCCCTGTCTGGACTCCCTCCATTCCCGCGTATCTTTGGCATCATGCGCCTTCTGTTCTGCCTGCTCCTCCTCCCGTCCCTGCTTCTGGCAGAGGACGCCCCCCCTGCCCTCACCGAATACCAGGGCCGCACCATCGCCCAGACCATGCATTGGACCGGGGCCGAGTGGCTGATGCGGGCCAACCGCGAACAGGAGGAAAACGCCGCCATGATGATCAAGGAACTCCGCATCCAGCCAGCCTGGACCATCAGCGACCTCGGCTGCGGGAATGGCTACCATGCGCTCACCATGGCTGGCCTCACCGGCGAAAAAGGCACCATCCTCGCCGTCGATATCCAGCCTCAGATGCTCGACATGCTGTCCGCCCGCGCCACCGGCCGCGGCCTCAAAAACATCAAAACCATCCTCGGCAGCTATCACGACCCCAAACTGCCGCCCGCCTCCTGCGACCTCATCCTCCTCGTCGATGTCTATCACGAGTTCAGCCACCCCGCCCACCAGCTCCGGGCCATGCATGCCGCCCTGAAACCAGAAGGCCGCGTCGCCCTCGTCGAATTCCGCGCCGAAGACAACAAAGTCCCCATCAAGCCCGAGCACAAAATGTCCAAGGACCAGATCCGCAAGGAATGGCTCCCCATGGGTTTTGTGGTTGACCGGGAATTCGACGGCCTGCCCTGGCAGCACCTCATCTTCTTCAAAAAAGCCCCTTCCCCTTCCGCGCCCGGCCTCCCCACGCCCCAACCCGGGCCGGCAAAGCCCCCCTTACCCTGATCGACGGAAACGCGGCAATGCCGGGAAATTGAAAGCGGCACCTGCATGGCGGCTTCCGGGCTCTTCCACGAGATGTTTTCGCTCCAAAAGGTGGTGCGTGACGCACGCGTCCAGCAGGACGTGGGCGGGCCCCGGCGCCGGGACTGCCTCCGTATCTGGTTTGTTGTATTTGAGAGATCCGCGGATGCTGGAACGGCTCATGGCTGGGCTTCATGCCTCCCGGGTCAACCACCTCCCCTTTCCTTCCTTTGAGTCAGCGTGCAACTTCCAAAAGGGCTGAATTCCAGTTGCATCCCCCGCAGGGCCCCCTAGGATGCGTTTCCGTTTTCCGGGATTTTTCCGCCGCGCTCTGTGGCGATACCGGTAACACTTCGTCCACAGTCATTTCCTGCCTGCCATGAAAGCCGATATCCATCCCAAGCTCAATCACGTCGTTTTTGTCGATACCGCCTGCGGGGCGCGTTTCATCACCCGTTCCACCACCACTTCCAAACTAACTGAAGTGATTGATGGAGTGGACCATTACGTCGTCGCTCTCGGCATCACCTCCGCTTCCCACCCGTTTTTCACCGGGGAACAGAAGTTCATCGACACCGCAGGACGCGTCGAGAAATTCGCCAAGCGCTTCGGCGCCACCGCCACACGCCGGACCGCACCGAAGCTCGCCGGAGCCGCTTCCTAGCGATTACCTTCCTTTCCCAGCCGAACGGTGCCGCATTCCCTGTGAATGCAGCACCGTTTTGCTTTATCCGGCATTGCCCCCGCAGATCAGCCGGCCGCTCCCGTTTCCCGAATTCCCCTTCCCTTTTTTCCTGAATCCATGGACTACGCCCCGCTCATCGAAAAACGACGCCAGCGCCTTGCCGAACTCGATGAGGCGGTGTCGTCGCCGGAGTTTTACAATGATCCAAAAAAGGCGGGTGTCCTGACGCGGGAGCACGCCCAGATCAAAAAACTGCTGGCCCTCTGGGACGAGTGGCAATCCATCGGCCGCCAGATCGCGGACAACGAAATCATGGCCAAGGGAGACGACCCCGAATTCGCCGCCATGGCCGCGGAGGAACTGCCGGAATTGCGCACCCGCCATGAATCACTGGCGACCGAGGTGCAATACGCCCTGCTTCCCCGTGACCTTACGGAGGACCGGGATGCGATTGTGGAAATCCGGGCCGGCACCGGCGGCGATGAAGCGGGCCTGTTTGCCGCCGACCTGATGCGGATGTATAGCCGGTATGTCGACACCATGGGCTGGAAGATTGAGCCCATGGATGCCAGCACCTCCGATGCCGGCGGCTACCGGGAGGTGGTTTTCAAGGTCACGGGTGAGGAAGTCTTCCGCTACCTGAAATACGAAAGCGGGGTGCATCGGGTGCAGCGCGTGCCCGCCACCGAAGCCCAGGGGCGGATCCATACCAGCACGGCTACGGTGGCAGTGCTCCCGGAAGCCGACGAAATTGATATTGAAATCAAACCCGATGATCTGCGGATCGAAGTCTGCCGCGCCAGCGGGGCCGGCGGCCAGGGGGTGAATACCACGGACTCGGCCGTGCAGGTGCTGCATTACCCGACCGGCCTGATCGTGCGCTGCCAGGATGGCCGCAGCCAGATCAAGAACAAGGAAAAAGCCATCACCATTCTGCGGTCCCGTCTCTTGGAGCGGAAGCAGCAGGAGGAAGCCGCCAAATACTCCGCCAACCGCAAGGCCCTGATCGGCAGCGGGGGCCGGGAGGAAAAAATCCGGACTTACAATTACCCGCAGAACCGCATCACCGACCACCGGGTCAACCTGACGCTCTACAACCTGACTAATTATATGGAAGGAGACATCGCCGGAATGATCAGCACCCTGCAGTCCAGTGAAATGGCAGCCCGGCTGGAGGAAGCGGGACTGGCCAGCTGACCTGCCCGGTCCGCCCCCCGGCGGCTATTGGATGATGGCGGCCAGCCGGTAGAACACCTTGTGGCCCGGTTGAATCGGCGGGCCAAGCCGCAGTTTGAGCCGTTCATAAGCCCCGTTGAGGGAAACCGGACCGCTCAGCACAGTAAAGCCCGCCGGGGTCCAGTCAGTGAGGGCAGTGGCCGTTTGGGGTTGGAAATCTCCGGCATTTTTCCGTCGGATGTAGTCCATCGTAAAATAACTGGCCCCATCGATCTCCTCTTCACGGATCCACGGCAGGCCGCCGGTGGCACCCGGCAAGGCCAGCGCGGTGCTGGCCGTGAACGGCGGCAGATTGAAAGCGAACTCCAGGAGATTCCCCACCCCATCATGGTCAGGATCATCGTAGGGGCCCGCCCCGGGTTCGGCCGGACCACCGAAATAAACGGTTTGCCATGCCAGAAAGGCGGCTGGACCGGAGCCGGTGCCGCCACTTCCCAATTGCCCGGCAAAACCTGACATCAGCGAATACACCCCGCCGGACGCGGTGCCTCCCAGGCCGGGCAGCGTCTGCTGCAGCGCATAACCCCCGGCTCCGGACGCCCCTCCGCCGGAGTCGAGCGACTCCGTTTCAATCTGATAGACGCCACCCTGCCGGACCTGCGCCACTGCGGCGGTGATTCCCACCCACAGCATAACAAGGCCACGGATCATGGCCGCTGGTAGATGTAAAAGGTTTGCCCGGGGCGGTAACGTCCCCCGGCATCGAACCCGGTACCATTAGAACCACCCCAGATGATCATTTCCGAGCCGCTCCACACCATGTTCGGGTTCACCCGTGCCGCAGGTGCCCCGATGTTGGTCAGCGCGGTCCAGGAGTTATTGGCAGGATCATAGCGGCCTCCAGTAGCATCGTAAACAAAGCTGGCGGCACTGGAAGTCCCTCCCCAGACGATCATTTCGTTGCCCGTCCACACTGCCCCATGTTGCGTCCGGGCGGTGGGGATTCCGGCCGTGGACATTGCGGCCCAGCTATTGGAGGATCTTGTATACACCAAGCCGCCCGCCACGGGTAATGCGGCCCCTAGATTTGCCCCGCCAAAGACCAGCATCGCACGGCCCGTCCAGACGGCCGTGTGGGCGGAACGGGAGCCGGTAGCGACGGCACCAAGGGTCCACAGGCCGGCCCCTGACGGATTGAAAATGTAGCAGTCACCGTAAGTCCCGAGTGCTGGATTTTGGCCCCCATGGATGATCATTTCGGTTCCGGTCCAGACGGCGGTGTGAAGCTGGCGGGCGGGGGGCGGCGTGGCCGCAGTGAAGGCCGTCCATTTGCCTCCGGTGCCGATCGTGGGATTGTAGCGGGCGCCATCCCCAAGCACGGTGGTGCCATTGTTCCCGCCCCAAATCAGCATCTCGGAGCCCGTCCAGACGGCGGTGGAATTGAAACGGCCTTCAGGGGCACCATCCAGACTCATGGTGGTCCAGGTATCGGTGCCGGGATGGTAACGCCCTCCACTTGAAATGGGGGGAGCAGGACTGACATTTCGCCCGCCCCAGACAATCATTTCGGTTCCCGTCCAAACTGCCAACGGATTTTCGCGGCCGGCCGGCTGGCCAACCACACTCATGGCCTTCCAGACGTTGGTGGTGGGGTTGTAGCGCCAACCGGAGGAGCCATCCCCCCAGATCAGCATCTCGGAACCGGTCCAGACCGAGGCCGCCCGGTCCCTCGCCGTGCCGCCGGTGATACTGGTCCAGGAATCCGCAGAGTTCAGACTCCCCACTGAAAAATAACCGGCGGCGAGCAGTCCTGGGGCGTTGGGCTGGACGGAAACCAGCGCTGCGCCGGACGGCACGGTCCCCTGCCCGGCGGCGGCGAGGCTTTCGATGACGGCGTTGGATGCCAAGGCCGTACTCGTCACCGCCCCCGCGGCCAGTTTACTGGAAGTGACGGCGCCCTCAGCCAGTTTGGCGGCGGTGACCGCCCCATCCTTCACCTCATCAGCCATCAGGGCATAACCGACGGCCGCCACCCGTTGATCCGGGGCCAATTGCTGCCAGCCATTCACATTGTCGCTGAACCAGACCCGCAGTCGGACTTCGCTGTTGCTGAATACGCCCGGCGTCAGCGCCGTCATATTGGGCAGGGTGGCATCGCCCAGGAGCACGCTGTAGAGGCCGCCGGAAACGGTGAGCGCCACCGCCGCAGCCGGCTGGCCGCCATTGCTGCTGGTGCCGTCATTACTCCAGTAAGTGGTGCTGCCGGCACCGCTCACCAGAGCAAACTTGAATTGGCCCGTTCCGGAGAAATCGGCTCCACTTACTTTGACCCGCCCCTGATAATTGAGCAGTTGCGGCACCTGGGCGACCAAGGAAGGGGCCCAGGCAACCATCACCAAGGCGGTGGGAACAAATAAGGAAAAACGCATGATCGGGGGGGGAGGGACGAAGAAAAGCCCTGACGGCTTGGGCTTTTAAAGATAGCGCGGTGAGAAAATCATGAATTTCGGGGAGACAGACTATTTTTTGACCTTCCAAGCCCGCAGCCGCCGGCGGACCGTGCGTTTGGCTTACCGTGCCCTGGGCTGCCAGCGGCCAAAAAGCCCCTTGGTCCACGCCCCGGCCACCAGCCGGGCTTTGCGCAGATTGGAGAGCCGGTAACGTTGGTCAAAGACGTGGTAGCCGTCCGCTTCCAGCAGATCGAGGGTTTCACTGTAAATCCGCCGCATGGCCTCCGCCGCGAGCAGTGGACGGCGGTCGCGCTTCGTCATGGAAGCCCGCGCGAGGTGATAATAATCCCAGGCCCGGGCCACTTGTTGACGCATCAGCAGGACAAAGGCCTCATTATGCCGCATCGCTGCCAGATCCGCCACACTATAGCCTGCGGCCGCCATTTCATCCAGAGGCAGGTAAATGCGCTGCCCGTTTTCCCAGTCGGCCCGCACGTCGCGCAGGATATTCGTAATCTGCAGGGCGTAACCGAGGTTGATCGCATATTCCCGGCTCTTTTCGTCCCGGCAGCCTAAAATCCGGATGCTCACCAGACCCACGCAGCCGGCCACACGGTAACAGTAGAGCTTCAATTCCTCCCAGGAAGCATAGCGGCGCGGCTCAATGTCCATCGCCACCCCATCAATGATTGAAAGGATTTCCTCCGAGGGGATGGAGTAACGCTGACGCAATTCCAGGAGATCCCGCTCAAAAGGCTCCATTTCATTGGCCTCCCCGCGCACCACGGAGCGCCATCGGTCCAGCGCTTCCAACCGCTGCGGAGTTGTCCAGCCTTCATCATCGGCAATGTCATCCACCACCCGGCAAAACGCATAAAAAATATACATGTCGTTCCGCCGCCGCTTCGGCAGGCACGCCAGGGCGAAGGCAAGGTTCGACCGGCTGCGCTTCACGATATCGTGTGCGGTTTGGCCGGATGGGGTCGTCGTCATGAGGGGTTGGCTTTGCGGGATCGCCGCGGGCGGGCGGGTGGCGGCACGCCCGCAAGTCGTAGGGCCACCCATGCGCCGAGTGCCATGACCGTCAACCCGATTTGGCCAAGGGCAAAGACCGCTGCCAGCCCGATCTGCAGCAGACGCGGGGCTTCCGCAGCCATCCGTCCCAAACCCTGCCCCGCCAGATACCATGGAAAAAAGAGGATCCCCGCCACCATCACCCATGCCAGGGGTTGCCAGCCCTTGACCGCCCAAAAGTCCACCGCCCGCTGCCATCCTTCCCTCGCTTCCGCCGTCCGCCGGACGTGGAGAAAAACCAGCGGAGCAAAACAAAATCCCAGACCACCCACCACCACTCCCCATTTTAAATAAGTCATCGCCTCCAGTGGCAGCCAACGGCTGAACCACCAACCGAGGCCATGCGCCAGCCCCCACGGCCACAACCGGGCACCGTGGGCCGCGGCCGATTCCAGCCAGCGCACCCCCTCCATTTTCCCGGGAGCCCTCACCATCGTCTCCGCCAACAACAACAAGCCCGCCAGGATAATGGCCGCCACCCCACCCACCAGGGGCACGGCCAGCGTCGTCACCACCCCATGCCAGACCACCGGCACCCCACGCCCCCGCAATGCCAAATCGGCCAGCAACGCCAGCGCCCCGGCCGTAAAAAGCACCAGCATGCCGCGACCGGACCCTCCCGTGACTGATTCCACTCCTTTGAGCATTCCCTGCCGCATTCCAGCCAGATTAAAAGCGAGCAGCAGGGCCAGCAGCAGAGCCGGGCCGGCCCCGAACGTCCAACCATGAAGCGCCTCCAGCAACGCCCCTGCCAACCATCCGCCGGCATTCCCTTCCTGCCAGGAAAGGCCTCCCGGCGGCCTCCGCAGGCCCGGCAGGGCGTCCAAGGCCAGCAAACCGGCTGGCAACAGCCAGGATGCGGGATATTTCCATATCAGATCCACACCCCGGCGCCACTCGGCCCTCCAGGGTTGCACCCCGAAAAATACCACCGCACAGCCGATGGCACCTGCCCCCCAGCACCACGGCAACCAGCGCGGATCCATCGCAGTTGGAGCAGTTCAACTAACGGATCAACCCGAAGTGCGGCAGAAACGGCCAGTACACGAACAGGGCGGGCCCCACCAGATTACGCTCCGGCACGGGGCCCCAGTAACGGCTGTCCGAACTGTCAGGACTATTATCCCCCATCGCCATGTATTCCCCCGCATCCAGTTTGATTTCCTCATCGCCCTTGATGAAATGCCCCCACCCTCCCGTCATCGACGTGTAGCCCTTGTAACCATTTTCCCGGCCCATTACCTTGCTCATCCCAAGTTCCGAGGCCCGCTCGCCATTGATCTTGAGGGCCGCCACCGGCAGATAGTTTCCGGAAGCATTGGTGGTCTGCTCTCCGGTCGGCTTCAACTGCAGACGGTCACCTGGCAGGGCCGTGAGCCGCTTGATGTAATGCTGGGAGTCGACCCCCTCCGGCGTGGAAATCGCCTTGATCCCTGCGGTGCTGAAAACAAAAACCTCGCCACGGTCGGGACGGCGGAAATGATAGGCCATCTTGTTGACCAGCACTTGGTCGCCGGTGTCGATCCGTCCCCGCGCGATCAGGGTACCCCCTTCCACCGGACCACCCTGAACCCCGACGGAGAACTTCTCCACCCCGCTGACGATGACTCTTTTTTCATTGTCAGAGGCTGCTGGCAGGGGTCCGATCCAAAGATTTTCCCAGAGCTGCCGGGCCGGCACATAACCAGTCAGCACGCGTTCCCGGCGGGTGGCGTCCATGAAAACCAGATCCGTCACCGTGAAGAAATGAAGCAACGACCGCTGCCGGATCGCAACCATCCGCACCGTTCCCCAGTCCTGGGGCACGCGCATCTCCACATAGTTCCGGCCCCGGGTCACATATTCCAAGCCGCGCAGCACCGGATTGGGAAAGGATTCCGCATCCGGCATGACCTGGGCCGTAATCCCGTTCAGGGTTGGCTGCATGGAAGCGGTGGGAATCTTGAACGGTTGCAGAAAATAAGCCCGGATGCCCAGCGCCACCACGATTGCCACCACGATGACTTCGATGTGCTCCTTCACCGCCGAGGTTTTGTAATTGGGCACCGCCCCTTCGCAGGAGGCAATCAATTCCTTCTCCAGCGCATCGGTTTCATCGCGGTTCCGGTAGCGCAGCGCGAGTTCATAACGGGTGTGCAGAGCCTGGACCCGTTGCAGCTTCTCGGGCGGCATCAGGTCACGGTTATACTGCACAAATTTACTGACTCCCTTCGAAAGGTTAATGGCCTTCTTCATCCAGCCCGGTTTGAGGAAGGGCAGACCCGGGGGCCGGGAGGCCGGGGAGGTGGCAGCAGCAGAATCAGTTTCCAAGGACATGGGCAGGCAGGCAATAGGTGAACAGGCAGTCCTCCCATGCGTCCTTTCCCCGCTGCTGGCAAGGCAAAGTCCAGTCTCCTGAAAATCAGGGTGACACCCCGGACAATTGGCTGGAACGCACCCACATGAAGCTTGCCATTTCTCCCCCATAAGTCCGCCTCCTGCTGGGTTTTCCGACGGAACTCGGACTCCTCCATGCACTGACATTGGCCCCCGCCCTGCCTGCCCAGACCACCGCAGATTGGGTCTACCATAAAACAACCGATGGCTTGCACCCTGACGGCAGCGAAAAACATTTTGTTGAGGCGGCGGCTCAGGGCATGAGTGACCGGAATTTCTGCACGGCCTGCTCCAAGGCATCGAGGCCAGCCTCCAACTCAGTCTGCGTCGTCAGGCGGGAGAGACTGAAGCGGAGAGTACTGCGGGCGGCGGCAGCATCCAGCCCCATGGCGGTCAGCACATGGGAAGGGTGCAGACTACCGGTGGCACAGGCACTGCCGGCACTGACGCACACCCCTCTTTGATCCAGCAGCAGCAGCAGGCCTTCCGCCTGAGTGCCGTCAAACCGGAGGCTGGCGGTATTGGGAACGCGGTGCCCCGGATCACCATTGCGGTGGCTGCCGGGAATGCGCCGGAGCACTTCCTGCTCGAACCAGTCCCGGATGTTCCTCACCCTCGGTTCCGAGCCAGTGGCCAGCGATTCCCGGGCCAGCCGGGCGGCCGCTCCGATCCCGACGATTCCGGCCACATTCTCCGTCCCGGCGCGGCGGCGGTTTTCCTGGGCTCCGCCGAGCATCCACGGCTGGAAAGCCGTATTCCGCTGGACGTAGAGCAGACCGATTCCCTTGGGGGCATGGAACTTATGTCCAGAAAAGGCGGCATACTGGACTCCGGCGTTTTTCAGGCTCAGCGGGATTTTGCCAGCGGCCTGCACCGCGTCGGTGATGAAGGGAATGCGGTGGGCCGCGGCGAGGGCAGCGGCTTCGGGAATGGCCTGGATGACACCGGTTTCGTTGTTGGCCCACATCAGAGCGATGCCAGCGGTTTCTCCGGGGCGGACCGCCGCCGCGAGATCGGCGAGGAACCAGCAACCGTTGTGATCAACCGGGAGGCGGGTAACCTGATAGCCATGGGCCTGCTCCAGCCGGAGCACCGGGCTCAGGATGGCATCGTGTTCCGTGCTCCCAATAATCAGATGCCTCCGCTCAGGCTGTTGGACCGTGACGGAATGGAGAGCGGTATTCAGCGACTCGGTACCGCCGCTGGTGAAGATCAATTCCTCCGGTTCACAGTCCAACAAAGCCGCGCACTCTTCCCGGGCCTGGGCGATGGCCCGCTTGATGGGCCGGGCCAGGGTGGAGGAGCTGGAGGGGTTGGCAAAATGCCCCCGCCAGAATGGCTCCATGGCATCCAGCACCGCCGGGTCCAAGGGAGTGGTGGCGTTGTGATCGAGGTAGATCATGGGGGAAAGTTTTCAGGGCTCCAGTTTTCAGACCGCAGGAGCTATAAGGATGAGTAATTTTGCAGCCCCTTTGAAAACTGAAAGCTCCCCATCCTACTTCTTCGCCAAACTTTCGAGGTAGTCCAGGAGCGAGGCGAAATCCTTGGCGGTGAAGTTCAGCATCAGGCCGGGGGGCATGAGGGAGGTGGGCAGCTTATCGCGCTTTTTGATATCGGCGGTTTTCAGGGTAATCTCCTGGGCGGCGACGTTGCGGATGACAACCTTGTCGGCGGCCTCGGTGGTGACGAAGCCCATCTGGGTGGTGCCGTCGGCCAGTTCGAAGAGGTTGGTGACGAATCCCTGGGCGAGGGTTTTGTTGGGGTCGAGGATCATCTCGGCCAGCTCAGGGCGCTTGTAGGTTTCCGCGATGTTGCCCAGATACGGTCCTTTGAGCGCCTCATCCTTGTTGACGGTGTGGCAGGCGGCACAGCCGGCCTGGAGGAAGATCTGCTGGCCCACGAGGGCGTCGCCTTTGGCAGCCAGAACGGCTGGCAGCACTTTGGCAGGATCGATCGTGGCCAGCTTGGGACCGGCGGCGGCGGATGGGTCCAATTTCAGGACCTCGACCGCATCAGTGGCCGCAGCGAGCACGGCGGGGTCGGGGTCGCTGAGAGCCGCGAGGACGCGGTCGGACCAGGAGCGCTGCTTCGTGAGAACGATAGCGCGGAGGATCTGGGCGCGGCGGCCTGGATCGTTCCATCCTTTATCCAAGGCGGCTTGGGAGAGTTGTTTGGCTTCCGGAGAGCCGGAGGTGCGACTGGCCAAGGTAAGCAGGGCGGCATTAGCCCACACCGCCTCGGGAGTGGTGCTCTTTTCCGCCGCATGCTCGATCAACGTGTGATGGTTTTCCAGCATCGGAGACCCCAGAAAGGCGGCCAAAGCTTTGTTTACGTCGTCCTTTTTATCCAGCAGCGAGAGCCCAGCAAGGCTGGCGGTGACCCCTTCTGCGCTGTCGGCCTTGGCGAGGACCGTGATTGCCGTAACCCGATCGGCCGCCGCGCTGCCGGGTTGGGTGGCAACCGCAAGGAGAATCGGCAATCCCTCGGCGGGCAGACGCTCGGCGCGGGCGAGTTGGGAAAGGGCGACCGGCAGCATCCGGGCATCACTGGAGGCGAGGGTCAGAACCTGGGCAAGGACGGTGTCGTCCTGCATTTTGTGCCGGCTCATTTCCCCGAGGAGAAAGGCGGCTTCGTCCTGCGGCGCACCGGCCAGCGCGTCCCGCATGGCTTTGGCAATCAAGGGGGAAGCCTCCCAGGCGGCGGCCTGGTAATAGGGACCGGAGGTGTCAGGGCGGGTGCCCCAACTGTCCCCTTTCCATGGACCTTCCCGGGCGGAAAGTCGGCACAGCGCGGTGATCAGTCCGCGACGGCGGGCACTGTCCTTTTCCTGCTCCAGGCGGCTCAACATCGCCTGCACGACAGGCAGGGTATGGAGGCTCTGCAGCACGCGGAGGGCCCCGGTGCGGCGGGCATCGGTGGTGCCCGGGACATCAATCACCGCAAGGCTGGCGTCGCTGGCTTCCAAGCGGATCAGGCATTGCACCGCAGTGTGGCTGACGGTGGGATCGGCATCGGCGAGCAGGTCCATCAGGGCCGGCGCGGCGGCTTTCGCGTTCAGACGGGCGAGGGCCACGGCGGACTCGATGCGGGTGCGGGGTGCACCGTCCTTCAGGCCGGCCGTGATAGCCGCGAGGGTGTCTGCAGGGACGGCGTGTCCCCGGTCAGCCAAGGCACGGACCGCCAAGGGACGCAGGGCGGCATCAGCCATCAGTTTCGTGAGGAAAGGCGTGGCTTGGTCCCCCTGCCCCTGGGCCAAGGCAAACAGGGCGGCGGTGCGGCCTGAAAGCGGGGCGTTGGAATCGGCGGCAAAGGTTTCGACGGCCTTGCTGGAGGCCGCATCCAGCCCCCGGCGCAGGAGGGTGCGCTGGGCTTCGAGACGGCGGCGGTGACTGGGGGAGGCCAGCAGTTTGACGAGACCGGCCTCGTCCAATTTGGCGAAATCAGGGAGTGGTTCAGGCTGATAGCCTTTCGGAGTGACCCGGACCACGTAGCCCACGTCCTCGCCATTGTAGTTGAAGGAAGCTCCCGCAAAACTGGTGGCGTAAAGATGGCTGGAGGCATCCACGTCCACATCGGTGGCGCGGGGGACCCGGATGAATTGGTGGGCTTTGTCAGTGAAGGTAGCGCCATCCGGAGCAATTTCGTGGCGGAAGATCCATTCCTTGCCCCAGTCGGCGGTGAGCGGAACATTTTGATAACCTGCCGGGAACCCGGGCTCGTCCAGCCACCCGGCCCCGCATCCGGAGCCCCCGCCATAATTACCGATCGGCGGGATGGCTTCCTCCCCAAAATTCATGTAAAGCGAGGGATAACCATGCTCCTCCAGACCGGTGAAGTGATGAAACCGCATGTCCCAGCCACCGCCGTCGTTGGTGTTGTCGCGGGCAAAACCTTCCAAGGTGGGCGACAAGGCGACTTCAAGGATATTGCGCGTGCCGCGGGAGTAAACTTGGAGGTCGCTGCCGTCCGGGCGGACCCGCACCACCCCCCCAGCGCGGAGCTGGAGTTTTTTTCCATCGGTTCCCTCTGCCTCCATGAATCCAAAATCGCCAATGGCCAGGTAAAGCCAGCCATCGATACCGAGGGTGACGCCGTTTGACGTGTGATCGGCCGGGCGGTCCTTGAACCCAAAGGCGATATTCTTCACGAGCACTTTCTGCTCATCGGAAACGCCATCGCCATTGTGGTCGATGAAGGCACTGAGATGCGGCGGGTGCATCAGATAAACCCGGTCATGGTCCCAGACGAGACCACGGGGGGAGTCCACGTCCGGAACGAACGCTTTGGCTTCATCGGCGCGGCCGTCACCATCAAGGTCACGCAGACGCACGACGGAACCACGATTGGGCTGGCGGTCCAGCGACCCGTTTTTGTCGGAGCTGATGTAGACAGTACCATCCGGCGCCGCGGCGGCATAAACCGGGTAGTTGGACTGCGGCGGGCTGGAAAAGACCGTGACCTCGAAGCCATCCGGTACCTTCACGTCTGCGAGAATTTTCTTTTCTCTGGTGGCCTGATCGGCGGATTGAGCCAAAACGGCCGGCAAAAAAGCGGCTTGGAGGGCGAGCAGAATCGGTAAGGAACGCATGGTGATAATGAAAATACAAAAAAGGTGGCCGGCAGGGACCGTGGCAAGAGAGAGACTTGGCTACGTGGTGCAAGCCTGGATTTTGTCCAATGGGCTGCCTTTTAGCGGAAACAGCTCCCATTCAGCGGCAGGAGACCTATGCCAAGCGGCCTTGGGAGGAGGCTATCCAGAAAATAAAAGAGCCTCCCGGCGGACCGGGAGGCTCTCTGAAGAATTCGGCAGGCCGTAAAGACCGCCAAAACGGGTCGCTTAGAAGGACACGCTGAGTTTCACGCCACCGTAGATTTCGTCGTCGGTGAAGTCTTCAGTGGTGTCGAGGGCGATGTTGCCGGCCACGTAGGGGGTCAGGGTGGCGGTGGCAGTCAGCTTGACCGGGAAGGCGAGCGCCAGCTTGATGTGCTGGAAGTCGGCCTCGGTGGAGTAGTAGTCCACGCCGTAGGAGATCAAAGCGGAAGGAACGATGCTGAAGTTGTCGGTCACAGCGATCGGGGCGTCCACGCCGAACTCGAGGTAGGAACCTTCAGCTTCGAAGTCATAGTAGTAGCCAAAGCCAAGATTGACCGGACCGGCGGCGGCGCCGAGGGTCAAACCAAGTTCTTCGGCGCTATCGAAGCCCATGCCTTCACCGGCGCTGCCATCGAGGAATTCGTAGTGGGTGTAGCCCACGCCGATTTTGGCGAAGCCAGCATCGTAGCTGAAACCACCGTTCAGGTCCAACTCATCATAGCTGATGTCGGCGGAAGAAGTATACCAAGCACCGAGTCCAAGGGACAGGTTGGTGGCGAGAGGCACAGAGACAGCCACTTGACCCCAGACGTTCTGCTCGCTGATCAGGAATCCGCGGAAGAAGTAGTGGGTGTCGTAACCGACGTCGACGGTGGCGCCGACGCTGTCAAACAGGCCGACCTGAGCCGGTGGTGCTGGAGCAACAGGAGCTTTTCCAGTGGTCACAGTCGTGCCCGCAAAAGCGGAAACGGCGAGGGCCAGGCTGCCGAGGATGGCGGCACCCTGAATACTTGGGTAGTTTTTTGTCATGGGTATTACGGTTCCCTTGGTTATTAGGATACTGCCAAGCTCATCCAAAGGAAGTTCGACGTCAAGCCGATAAATGGTGGGGGACGTTTGATCGCCAATTGGGACTTATGAAGGGACATGAAAGCCGTACCCTCACATTTTGAAGCTCTGCCACGCCAGCCCTTGACGCCGTCCGCCGCAGCCGCACGATGGCATTAAATATGAAACTGAAGGTCTCCATTGCCCGGCAGGAAATGCAGCTTTTGGACAATGACGGCCATACGCACAGGACTTGGCCGGTATCTACCTCCCGCTTTGGCCTGGGCTCCACGCCGGACAGTAATTTCACCCCGCTCGGCCGCTTCCGGATCGTGCAGAAAATAGGACATGGGTCCGCGGAGCGCACGATTTTCCGCAGCCGGCGCCAAGTGGGAACCTGGGACGGCGGGCCCGCCCCCGAAGATTATGTGCTGACCCGGATTCTCTGGCTGGATGGTTTGGAAGAGGGGAATGCCAACACTTTTTCCAGGTATATCTATATTCACGGGACCAACCAGGAGGAACTCATTGGACAACCGGCAAGCCACGGCTGTATCCGGTTAACCAACACCGCAGTGGTGGAGCTGTTCGACTTGGTCGAACCCGGCACCGAGGTCGAAATCGGCGATGTCCCTCCCGAAAACCTGGTTCCAGAGCATTTTGTTTGAGCGATTGAACTTTTGCTGGGCATGCAGTGTCTTTAGTGCCATCTTAAACTAGGTTTTCCCGCCAACGCCCCATGAAGTCGAAACTTTCCGCCTCCGCCCTGCTTGCTCCCTTTCTGCTGGCCTTTGCGGCGTCAGGGGTGGCGGCCCCCCCCACCATCACCTTGACTACCCCCGCCCAGAATCAGGGATCGTATCTGGTCATTATTGGAACAGCCACGGATACTGCTGAGACCGGATCGACGGGCGAAAAAAAGGCCAGCGCAGGGATCAAGGAAGTGCGGTATCAGGTGGAAGGTTCCAAAAAATGGAAGCGGGCTCAACTCACCGCCAAAAACTCAACTCCCAGCGGCTGGTTCATCGAGTTTGACAACACCAGCCGGGTTGGCAAACGCATCACTTTTTATGCCGTGGACCGGGCAGGCTTGGGCAGCCCGGTGATCAGCACCCGCTTTAAACGCGTCGTCAGCACCTCCACCACCGCAACCCCAACGCCAACCACCACCGTGTCAGACCAATAAGGGTCAAAAAGGTTACGGAATGGTATCGATGGTGGGAACAGACCCGGTTTGGCTGGTCCAAGGTCAAAACCCGAGAACTCTGCAGTGCCATGCCGCAAGCACCCTTCAAGGCTGAATCTTTTGAGGGGAAATCCGTGAACCGGCTTCCGGCCATAGTGCTCCGGAATAATCGTTGGACATTGTTTTTATGCCTCCTCGGCGTGCTGATTCTGGCGTTCGGCTACTCCGTCCGGACCCAGCCAGTGCCAAATGCAGCCCCCGCTGCCCGCACGGCAGCTTCGGATGGCCGCGTATCCTCCGGCCCCATTTCTGAGTCCAACTCCCCGGAAGTGACGACTCCTCCCCCTGCTCAAGCGCCGGGAGCCGCCCCCGCCCCGGTTTCCTTTACCAAATCCCCCCTCTACACCTCCGCCCTTTCCGTCGCTGGCATGCAAGAGGATGATAACCGGGCGGAAGCGATCGAAGCGCTCATGGAATCGTGGGTGACCGCCAACCCCCAGCAGGCCGCCGACTGGGCGGGTTCCCTTCCCGCAGGAACCTTCCGCGATGACGCGTTGTCCGCACTGATGGTCCACTGGGCCGCCCGTGATCCTGCCGGGGCGGCTGGATGGATGAGCCGCACGGGAGTAGACGATGGCGAAGCGGCCTCGGTCCTGGCCGGCAGCTGGGCCGCCACCGATCCCTCCGCAGCTGCCGCCTGGGCCTCATCCATGGAAAATCTGGAGTCCCGCCGGCTTGCCGTCAGCAGTGCCGTCTCCACCTGGGCCCACACCGCCCCGCAGGCCGCCGCCGCCTTTGCCGGACGCCTCCCTGACAACGACCGGGCTTCCGCCATTACCGCCGTTATTTCCACCTGGGCCGCCACCGCTCCCGCCGAAGCCGCCGCCTGGCTCACTGATGTCTCATTCGGTTCCCCCAGTGATCACGCCATCACGCTCGGCGCCCTGGTCACGCCATGGAGCGCCCAAAATCCCGGCGCCGTCTCCAAATTCATCAACACCCTGCCAGAAGGACCTGCCCGGGAAGCCGCCGCCAGCCAGTTCGCGGTCACCGCCGCCGCCACCGCACCCGCCGAAGCCCTGATGTGGGCCATGAACCTGAGCGATCCTGACCAACGCAACCAAGTCACTGCCGATGCCTGCGAAACCTGGTATGACAAATCCCCGGAAACCTTCCGGGCCGGCATTGAGGAAGCCATCGGTCTCATGGATGACCCAGCGATGCGGCGCAGCGTCTACGAAATGCTCTACGAGCGCGACCCCGATTTCCAAACCCAATTACTGCAATTGGTTGATAAGAATGCACAGGACAAGGCCGTCCCTCCGGCCCCGCCAGCCCCGGAGCCTCTCCAGTTGCCTGACGCCAGCCTGCCGCCCCAATCCGGACAGGACACCCCTGCGGCAGATCCATAGGCCCCCTCCCTCTTTGGCAAGAACCCCGGTCACATTCCTTGCTCCCGGCCAGCCCCTTCAAACTTCCATCGCACCCGGAAAATGCGTTATTTCCTCCCCATCCTGTTCGGCCTGTTCCCCCTGATGCCCGCCTGCCAACAAGCCCGCCAGGTGGGCCAAGGCCTTTCCGCCGGTACCAGCTATGTCAGCCGCCCCGTGGTTTCCGGCACTAAAAAGGTAGCCGATGCCACTCTCGCAGGATCACGCAAAATTGCCGAAACCACCGCCAGCGGCTCCAAAAAAATTGCAGACGCCACGGTGGCTGGCAGCCGCAAGCTGGCCAGTGCCACAGCCAGCGGAGCCAAATCCCTCGCCGCCGGGGCCACCCGCCTGATCACTTTCGGCAGCGCCACCCGCCCGCCCGCTCCGGCCCCCCTCTCGACCGCCGCCCGCAAGGACCAGGAACCAGGACTGCCCGCCGCCCATCAATTCCCCACCTCCGGCCTGCTCGTCACTGAATCCGAACTCGGCCCGGAGGCCACCCGCCTGGAAGCCACCGCCGTCACCCTCGCCGGAGGCTGGACCCTCAACGGCAGCAACGTCGCCTATCGCCTTGAACCGGGTGCAGATGACCCGGCCGCGCTGCGCATCACCGGCAGCCCGGCCACGGCCAAGCTCCCCACGGGGGAAACCACCGCCAGCGGACGAGAAATCCATTATCACTCCGGCAACCAGGTTTTGACGCTGCGCGGCGATGCCAGCCTTGCCTCCGCCACCAGCCGCGTCACGGCCACCGCTCCCTCCACTCTCATTAAAATCCACCTGCCTACCGGCGCCATTTCCATTGCCGGCCCGGCGCGCTGGGGGGAGTAGCCGTAATATATTGACAAATGACCCGCGACGGAGGCAAGACCACCACCGGAAATCCGCCTTCCCATTACCGTATCCGGGAGTAAGACTCTTCCTAGATTTGGTCCGGGCACCAGTCCGATTTCCGCTCCGCCGTTCCTCCCCCCATCCCCTATTCATTCTGTATCTGTTTCCCATGTCCCGTCTCTGCCTTCTCCTCTTCACCTGCACCAGCCTGACCTCCTGCGGAACCGCCAGCCATCTGCTTGGACAAGCCGGCGGTTTGATCAACAGCGTGACCAGTCCGGTGCTCGGTGCGATCCGCCTCTCTGACGCACCCGACGCCCCAACTCCTCCCCCGGCCTATCATGACACCCGCCCTTCTGGCCCAAAGCGCCCTCACTGACCCTGCCCCGCCACCGGGCCTTTCCCCGGAAGCCCAAACCCTCTGGCTCATCAAAGCCAACCGCTGGCATGAGGCGCATCAAATCGCGCAGGAAATCCCGGGCCGCACCGGATCCTGGCTTCACGCCCTCCTGCACCTCATCGAGGGCGACGAAGGCAACGCGGGTTATTGGTTTGCCCGTGCCAACCGCCCCCCGGCTGCCCGGTCCGGAATCGACGCCGAGTGGGACCGCCTCGCCGCCATCATCCTTCCATTGGCCTGAAGCCCCTCCGCTCCAGTTCCACCCAGCCGCTCCGCTGCTTCCACCAGGCCTTTTCATACGTTGTTATGCGACAACGGAGAATCCAAAACAAAACACTACTTTGGAACGCTCTCTGCCTGAGGTGCCATTGACACCCCTGCAGGGTGAATTAATCTCCCTTCTCTAACGAATAAAACCCGCATGGAAAACCTCTTTGCTCCCGCCGCTGCCTCCCACGAGCGTGAATTCACCTCTGCCGGACACGGCTACTGGTCAGGGGAAAAAATCTCCCCGGAGGATTGGAACAGCTGGGCTTGGCAAATGCGTCATCGGGTCACCACCCTCGCCGGATTGGAATCCCGCCTTGTCCTGACCGATGAGGAACGCGCCGGAGTGATTTTGTCAGGCAATAAGCTGGCCCTCGCCATTACCCCCCATTACTTCAACCTGATCCACCCCACCGACCCTGATTGCCCGATCCGCCGTCAGGTCGTGCCCCGGATTGAGGAGTCCTGGGACAATGCGGAAGAAATGTCCGACCCTTGCGGCGAAGACAGCCACATGCCCGTCCCCGGCCTCGTCCACCGTTATCCCGACCGCGTCCTTTTCCTCGTCACCGACCGCTGCGCCTCCTATTGCCGCTACTGCACCCGCAGCCGGGTCGTGAGCGGGGTGGGCGAGCAGGAACTCCACACCGAATGGGAGGCCGCTTTCCGCTATCTCGAAGCCCACACCGAAATCCGGGACGTGCTCCTTTCCGGCGGCGATGCCCTGCTCCTTTCCGACAACAAACTCGAGGCCCTCCTCAGCCGCCTGCGCAACATCAAGCACATCGAGTTCCTCCGGATCGGCTCCCGCGTCCCCATTTTCCTCCCCCAGCGCATCACCCCTGAGTTGTGCCGCATGCTGGCCAAATACCATCCGCTCTGGATGAGCGTCCACGTCAATCATCCCCGGGAACTGACCACCGAGGTAAAAGCCGCCCTCGAGCGACTCGCCGACCACGGCATCCCTCTGGGGAACCAAAGCGTCCTCCTGCGGGGCGTCAACGATGACCCCGCCGTCTATAAGATCCTTGTGCAAAAGCTGCTGCGCTGCCGCGTCCGCCCTTATTATCTTTATCAGTGCGACCTCATCAAAGGGTCCTCCCACCTCCGTACCAGCGTCGCCAAGGGCATCGAAATCATCGAGCAACTCCGCGGGCACACCACGGGCTACGCGGTCCCCCAATTTGTTATCGATGCCCCCGGCGGCGGCGGGAAAGTGCCGATCAATCCCGATTACCTCATCAACCGGGACGACGGGGTGACCATCATCCGTAATTTCGAAAACAAGGTCTTCGTCTATCCTGACCCTGCTGCCCAGCCCCTTCCTTTCGAAGTGGCGGGTTTCCGCCGGGACTGACCCCTTCAGTGGTCCCATCCAAGGGCCACGCCGGATTTTCAGACATCCAGGGCTTCCCATAGATGGGCCGCCACGCCATCGGCGACGAAACGACCCCGATAGGTCAGCCGCAGCCGCTCCACATCGGTTTCAACCAAGCCTTCGGTCCTGAGGCGGTCGATGGCATCTGTGGCGGAATCCAACCAAGCCAAAGGCAGCCCGTGCGTGGTCCGCAGGCTGAGAGCGAGCCGTTCACAAAGCCATTTTCCAGGGGTGATCTCCTCATGTTCGATGCGCAGTGCCGGACCCGACCGGACCCCCTGTTGCCACAGGGTGGTGTTTTCGATATTCTTCCAGCGTCGGCCATGGATAGTGGAAACGGCCCCGGGGCCTAGACCGGCGTAGTCGTCCCCCGACCAGTATCCTTGGTTGTGGCGTGATTCCATTCCGGGCCGGCTGTAATTGGAAATCTCGTAGTGCTGGAACCCACCCGCGTTGAGCCGGGCGATGGCGGCTGCAAAACACCGCTCGTCCCGGTCCTCCTCCACGGCATACTCGCCCGCTTCACAACGCTGGAAGAAATCCGTGTCCTCTTCATAGGTAAGATTGTAGGCCGAGACGTGATCCGGTTGTAGTGAGATCGTACGATCCAGAGTCGCCTCCCAGCGTTCGACGGTTTGGCCAGGCACGGAGAACATGAGGTCGATATTCACCACCGGAAACCCCGCCGCCCGCAGCAGGGTGAAGGCATGCTCGGCCTCTTCCGGAGCGTGATCGCGGCCCAGGGTGGCCAAAGTAGGCACGTCCCACGCCTGCACCCCCAGGCTGACACGGCTGACTCCGGCCTGACGCATCACTTCGGCCTTTTCCGCGGTGATGGTCCGCGGGTTTACTTCCATCGTCCACTCCCCCACGCGTTGGAAATCCAAGGTCCGGGCCAACTCCGGCAACAGGTTTGCCAACACCCGGGTGCTCAACAAGGTGGGAGTTCCTCCTCCAAAATAAACCGTTTCCAAGTCCAAAGGGACCGGACCCGCTTTCAATTGCCGGGCCTCGGCGAGCAGGGCGTCCGCGTAGGTAGCCAGTCCGCCTTCCGAAGGCAAATGCTTGTAAAAAGCACAATAAGGGCAGATTTTATGGCAATACGGCACATGCACATAAAGGTGCCGCACCGCCCCGCCAGCCGGCTGGTTTAATCCTTCCATTTGATATCCTCCCGCCATTTCTGCCTGACATACAGGGCCAGAACCAGCGCTCCCAGAACCCCCATCACCCGCCAACCCCATCGGGAATCCGGCACGGGGGCCGTCAGGAAAGTCATCTCCTCCCCGGGCTTGGTGGAGACCCCATCGCTGCGGATCCCGATGATCCGGCAGGACCACCGCACTTGAGGACGTAATTTGGTCACCTCCGCCCGGCCACCGGTAGGCGTGCTGGTCACCTTGACGTTGTCCATCTGATCATATTCCGGGATCGGAGCCTGACCCGGGCCGTGGTTGCGTAATTGACGGACCCGGACCTGATACGTCCAAGCTCCCGGTGATGGAGCATCCCATTCGAAAACAAGGCGATCTGTTCCAATTTCCAAAGGCCGGATAGAATTCACCGTAGGCAGACTCCTGTCCATATTGGGGGGTTCCTCGAGCAACCCGGCGCTCAGAAGCTGGACCCGGGCGCGAAGGCCATCCTCGGATCGTGGACCCTTCATTTCAGGCGTACCCGATGGAGTGGGAGGCCGCACTTCCAGAACCTGACCCGTCATCAGGGCCGCTTGGGCAGTCTTGGGATCGATGTCGGCGAGCAATTTAAGCCTATAGTCGCCTCCAGCCATGTTCAGGGTGAAATCCTCCTTGAGTCGGCCGGGCTGATCCGGACGTGGCCGGATGATGATCTGCCGCTGGGCCTGGGGCGCGAGCACGGTATCGGACTCCATGCCTTCCACCAGGAAATATCTCAGCCGGTCCCAGCGGATCAGTGAGGGCATCCCGCCGACATTGCGCAGGGTGATTTGACGCTCGGCTTTGACTTCTTCGGTGATTTTCAGCACGCCAAAATCAACGGTTCCGTCAGCGGCCGCTCCCGTGACCTCCACCGCGGCCGGGGCGGCCGGAGCCTCGAAACTCACCTCCTGGCTCCAGCCTGGAGCCTCCAACCGGATGCGGCCCGACAGGACCTGGCTGACGTCCCCGGGGCATACCAGCATGACCTCCCCTGATTCCGCGACCGGGACGGTGACACTTTCCGGAACAACTATCCCAGGTGGGCCACTCAGCCGCACCGTTAATGGTTCCGGCCGGTTGTTCCTGATATTCAAACGGGAGGAGCGTTGGCCCGCTTTGCGGTCCCACTGCAGCCGCTGCAGGGTGGGATAACCCAGAAACGGTTCGACCGACTGGCCGATAAACCGCACCACGCTGCCGGGACGCAGCAGGACTTTCTGATCGATGGGACCAGCTTCCTTTACCCGCACCATCAACTTGGCCTCGATTTGCTCTCCGGGCGGCAAATCAAACTGCCCGTTGGCCGGCACCAACCACGACCAGCCGTCCGGCAGGGGCACGGCGGCTTTGAACGGTGCATTGCCTTTGTTCGTGATCTGAATCGTCTGTTCGACGGACTCGGTGGCCAAAATCCGGCCCAAGTCCACCCCGCCCGGCGCTTCCAGCACGGCCACCGGATCCGTCAACCGGATGGTAACCAGCGCCTCTTCCGAAGACCCGCTTCCTTCGACTTTCACGGCGAAGGAGAAGGTATCGGTTTCCGCCTTGGACGAAGGGTTAGCCACGTAGCGGACGATAGCAGCGTCCTTCCCAGCCTGCACCGGAGGCCCTTCCAATCGCCCATGCCGGGGGGGCTGGCGCAGGATAAACTGAAGCAACCGGGTGGAGGCGGTGACCCCTTGGAGGCGGATTTCGACCGGAAAACCCCGCACCGCCTCGGCTTGCACCGGAGTGGCAACAGGCACCCGCACCGTATTGGGTGGGACCACGACGTCTGCCCGCGCAGCGATCCCGCCCGCCAAGGCAAACAGGCAGGCCAGGAAGCTGCAGAGAGGTAGGCCGGAAGAAAAAACCATTACAGGTCCAGCCAACGCTGAAAACCGAAGGCTGGAAACAGAAAACTTGCCCCGCTTTACAGGCGAGCCAGGACGGCTGCTCCCATGGCCGCCGTGCCGACCAGCTGGATGCCTGGGCCCTCACTGCCGATGTCCCGGGTGCGGAAACCGTCATCAATGGCCTGACGCACCGCCTTCTCGATGGCAGCCGCGGCGGCTTCCTGACCAAACGAAAACCGCAGCATCAACGCGGCCGACAGAATCTGCGCAATTGGATTGGCCACCCCCATGCCCGCGATGTCCGGAGCTGAACCACCGCTTGGTTCGTATAGTCCGAAGTAGAGTCCACCCTCCTGCTGCCGGCCAAGGCTGGCGCTGGCCAGCATCCCGAGACTGCCCGCGATCATCGCCATCTCGTCACTCAGAATGTCGCCGAACAGATTTTCGGCCAAAACGGTGTCGAAACTCTTCGGCTGCTTGATGAGCTGCATCGCGGCATTGTCCACATACAGGTGGGACAATTTCACGTCAGGGTACTGTTTGGCCACTTCCTCCACGGTGGCCCGCCAGAGCAGGCCGTTTTCGAGTACGTTCGCCTTGTCGATGCTGGTGACATGCTGGCGGCGGCCCTGCGCTGCCTTGAAGGCGACATGGGCGATCCGTTCAATTTCACTCTTTTTATAAACCATGGTGTCCACCGCGGTCATCTCGCCGTCCACTTCCTTCCGCCACTTCGGCGCGCCAAAATAAATACCGCCTGTCAATTCACGGACACACAACACATCAAATCCGCCTTCGATGAGCTCATTTTTCACCGGCGAGGCATGGGTCAGGCTGGGGTAACAAATAGAGGGACGCAGGTTGGCGAAAAGGCCGAAGTGCTTGCGCAGCGGCAGCAGGGCGCCACGTTCCGGTTGTTCGTTCGGCGGGAGTTTTTCCCATTTGGGCCCGCCCACCGAACCAAACAGAATGGCATCTGCCGCCTCACAAGCCGCCACGGTAGCTTCCGGCAGCGCCTTGCCGGCCCCATCAATCGCCGCTCCGCCGACCAGTTGATGATCAAAACAAAAGGTCAGTCCGTGTTTCGCTCCAGCGGCTTCGAGGACTTCGAGAGCGGTGGTCATCACTTCGGGGCCGATGCCGTCGCCGGCGAGGACAGCAATCTTGAGAGGAGCAGGAGTCGTCATGGGGAATTGTCGGGATATCAGGGCGCGGACCAGTGGAAACCCGGTTCCGGAACGCCGCGGGCCGTCCACAATGCACACCCTGCCCGACTGCGCAAGAGTCGCCCCACCCCTGCTGATGGCCTCCCACCGCCCGATCACCGCCCCTCTACCCAACCTATTATCCCATCGGCCTCTGCTCAAAAGGCGTTTCCGGGCCAACCTCGGGGAATCCCCGGGAGCTCCGGGGCGGGGACGCCTGGACTTTCCAGCGGGCTGCTCTTTAGTCGCACCCATGCGCCTGATCCGATTTTCCCCCTGCCTGACCCTCAGCCTGACCTGGCTCCTGATGCCCCTGCCCTCCGCCCCCGCCCAACTCATTCCCCGCCAGGCTGCGGTGGACCACATTGCCGCCGACCGCACCGCGCTCCTTGAAGGCGTGCAGGAAATCGCCGCCCCCGGGGCGCCGGGCGGGGTCACCGCCTTCGGGCCCGCCGCCTTCGCGGTGATCGGCGGCAAGGACGGCAAGGCCCTCGGGCCGGTGGTGGCCGCCACCCGTTTTGAAAAAGGCCGGGTGGTCGCCTTCGGGCATAACGGATATTTCGGTGCCCTGGCGAAAGAGGATACCGGCACCCTGTTTCTCAATGCCGCCCGCTGGGCCGCTACCCCGGCCGAGGGGAAGGTGAAGCAAAAACTCCGCGTCGCGGTGCTGAAACAGGAGGGCCTCGCCGCCTGGCTGAAGGAAAAAGGCTTCCAGACCGAATCCGTCAGCGGCGAGGGCTGGCAGCGGCGCATCGCCGGAGCCGATATCCTCTGCTGCGATGCCCACGACCTCAGCAGCGGCCGCGAGGGCGGCTTGGACGACCTCACCCGCTATGTCAAATCCGGCGGGGGCCTCATCATTGCCGCCACCGGCTGGGGCTGGGAATCCGGGGCCAAGGGGAAATCGCTCGCCAGCGATTTCGCCGGCAATCAACTGCTCGCCCCCATGGGCCTGGTCTTCAACAACAGCACTCCTGACAAGACCACCAAGGATGGTTTCCGCGCCGGCAGCGACCTCGCTCTGGCCGATGCCAGCCACGCCCTCGCGGCTTTGCTGGAAAAGCCCGCCAAAACCGACGCGGAAAAACAGGCGCAGATTTCCGCCACCCTGGGCCTGGCGGTCCGGTCTGTCCCGCCGGCCGACCCACTCTTCCGCAGCAAACTGGAAGCGCTCAAAAAAGCCTCCGGTTCCCATGCCGGCTATCCCACTCCGAAACGTCCGCTCGGTCCGAAGGATTCGCTGGCACGGCTCCTGTTCACCATGGAGGTGGAAAATCTCCACAGCCTTCCTCCCGACAAAACCCCGGCCCACCCCGGCGCCGCTGATTTCCCTGGCAAAGTTCCCGCCAATGCCCCCCGGATCACCAAAAAACTCAGCCTCGACACCGCCGTCTCCGGCTGGCAAAGCCTCGGCCTCTACGCCGCGCCCGGCCAGATGCTCAGCCTCACCAGCCCGGCTTCCGTGACCAAGGAGGGCTACAAACTGCGCATCGGCAGCCACAACGACAGTCTCTGGCACAAGGAAAAATGGCCCCGCTCCCCTGATGTCTGCCGCAGCACTCCGGTCGCCGCCGCCAGCACCACCCTCGCCAATGCCTTTGGCGGCCTGGTCTATATCGAAGTGCCTGACAAACAAAAAGGCCTGCTGGAATTCACCCTCGCCGGAGCCGTGGAAGCGCCGCTTTTTGTCCTTGGAAAAACCACCGACGACGAATGGAAAACCCTCCGTCAGGCCCCCGGCCCCTGGGCGGAACTCGCCTGCCCCGGCGTGATCCTGACCGTCCCTTCGGAATCTATCCGCCAACTCCGGAATCCCACTGAATTGATGGAATTCTGGAATCAAATCGTGGCCGCGGAAGACTGGCTGGCCTCCACGGAGGAAGACCGCAGACGCCCCGAACGCATCGTCGCCGACGTGGAGATCAGCGCCGGCTACATGCACAGCGGCTATCCGATCATGACATACCTCGATGTGGTGCCCATGGTCAGTGACCTGAATGCCATGCGGCGCGGCTCATGGGGCCACTTCCACGAACTGGGCCACAACCACCAGCAGGGCGACTGGACCCCGGACGGCACCGGGGAGGTGACCTGCAACATCTTCACGCTGTATGTCTTCGACAAAGTCTGCGGCATTCCGATCGAAAAAGCCCGTGAAGGGTTTTCCAGGGAGGAGATCCGCCAGTCGGTCCGCAAACACCTCGCCGCGGGAGGCACTTTCGAACACTGGAAGAGCGACGCCTTCCTCTCGTTGATCATCTACGTGCAGCTCCAGCAGGAATTCGGCTGGGAAACCTTCCGCAAGGTCTTCGCCGGGTACAAAAACCTCCCAACTGCCGAAAGGCCGCAGACCGATGCCGCCAAACACGAGCAGTTCATGATCCGTTTTTCCACAGCCACCGGCAAAAACCTCGCTCCCTTCTTTCAGGCCTGGGGCCTCCCCATCTCCTCTGCGGCGGCTGTTGAAGTGGCCAGCCTGCCAGGATGGATGCCGGAGGACTGGCCACGGTGAATTCCCCCGCCATCCCATCCGCAAACGCCGATCCCAGTGGCATTCCTCCAGCTTCGGGCGCAGGATGGAGCTGATTTCCTCATGCCTGATTCTTTTATTTCCTCAGCCAGCGCCGGTTGGCGCCTGGCGCATTCCTATGCCGCGCTCCCGCCGCTATTCCATAAGCAGACCCAACCTGGGGCCGTCAGCGCGCCGCACCTGGTCGTCTTCAATACCGCGCTGGCTTCGTCCCTCGGATTGAACCCGGAGACCTTGGCGCAGACCGGCAGCGCCGCTCTTTTTGCCGGCAATGTCCTTCCGGAAGGAGCCCATCCCATCGCCCAGGCCTACGCCGGACATCAGTTCGGCCACTTCACCACCCTCGGCGATGGCCGCGCCATCCTGTTGGGCGAACAAATCACGCCCGTCGGTGAACGCTTCGACATCCAGCTCAAAGGCGCCGGCCTGACGCCTTTTTCCCGTGGCGGGGATGGACGGGCGGCGCTCGGACCGATGCTGCGGGAATACCTCATCAGCGAAGCCATGCACGCCCTCGGAATCCCCACCACGCGCAGTCTCGCGGTGGCCCTGACCGGAGAACCCGTCCTTCGCCGGCAACGGCTCGACGGCGCCGTCCTGACCAGAGTTGCCGCCAGTCATATCCGGGTAGGCACTTTTGAATGGGCCGCCGCCCAGCGCGATCCCGCCGCGCTCCGGGCCCTCGCCGGATACTGCATTCACCGCCACTATCCGGACCTGGCGGAGGCGCAAAACCCCTATCTTGAATTCCTCGGAGCCGTCATGGAACGACAGGCTTCCCTGATCGCCCAGTGGCTGCAGGTGGGATTCATCCATGGGGTCATGAACACCGATAACATGGCGCTTTCCGGCGAAACCATCGACTATGGCCCCTGCGCCTTCATGGACGCTTACGACCCGGCCACAGTCTTCAGTTCCATCGACCAGCAAGGCCGCTACGCTTACGGCAACCAGCCGCTGATGGCCCAATGGAATCTCGCCCGCCTCGCGGAAACCCTGTTGCCCCTGCTGCATGATGACGAAGCTCAGGCCATTGAGCTGGCCAATGCCGCGATCCAGTCCTTCGAGGCCCGGTATGAACATTACCGTCTCTGCGGCATGAGGAAGAAGCTGGGCCTCTTCACGGACGAAGCAGACGATTCCGCCCTGATGGAGGACCTGCTGAAATGGATGCAGGACCACGAGGCGGATTTCACGAATACCTTCCGCGATTTGAGTGCCGGCACGCCTCTCCCGGAAGACGTGGCGGATCAGGCGGATTTCTCCTCCTGGCACCAGCGTTGGAGCGCCCGCCGGAGCCGTCAGTCCCAGTCCGTGGTGGAATCCCAACGCCTGATGCAAGCCCACAACCCCGCCTTCATCCCCCGCAATCACAAGGTCGAGGAGGCTCTCGCCGCCGCCGTGGAACACCGGGATTTCAGCGTTCTCCAGCGGTTGTTGGGCGTGCTGGCGAAGCCCTTTGATTACGCCGCGGATCAGCCCGGTTACCAGACCCCCCCGGCTACCGCAGCCTGCGCCTATCAGACCTTCTGCGGCACCTGAGTGGTCAACGACACACCACCAGCAACCTGCCAAAGGTGGTTCTGCGGCAGCCCTGCGCGGGACTCAGGCGGACAATTTAGTTGCCTTGAGGGCGGGGAATGCCGCAGATTCGGCTGCATCCATGGCCATCATCAAATACTTCACCCTGCTGACGCTTCCCTTCCTGTTCAGTTCCTGCGGAGCCCTCACCTCTCCCGTGGTCAAAGGAGCCAAAGCCCGGGACCATGGAAGGATCGGGGCTGGCGAAGGACCGGCCTGGAAGGAAGGCTGCCTGTATTTCACCGATGGCCGCCGGATCAACCGGCTGGATCCTGACGGCCGCACGAGGGTCTTCCGGGGCCCGGGACTGGCTCATTCGGCGAACGGGCTTCTTTTTGACCACGAAGGACGGCTGATTGCCTGTGAGTCCGGAGCCCGCCGGGTCACCCGCACCGAAAAGGATGGCACCATCACCGTGCTCGCCGACCGGTTTGAAGGCCGAAAATTCAATACCCCGAACGACCTCGCGATGGATTCGAAAGGCCGCGTTTATTTCACTGATCCCCGCTACGGCCCCCGCACCGGCATGGAAATCACCGACGCCGGCGGCCAGCTGATCGAAGGAGTCTACCGGATTGATGCCCCCGGGAAAATCACCCGGCTGGAGGTTCCCGGCATCGAACGGCCCAATGGCATTCTGGTAGGCCCCGGCGACCGGCAGCTCTATATCGCGGACAACAATAACAACACCCACGGCGGAGCCCGCCGCCTCGTCCGCTTCGATCTGAATCCCGATGGAACTATCGCACCGGCCAGCCGCAAGGTAATCTTCGACTGGAAGAACAGCCGCGGTCCCGACGGCATCAAGATGGATTCCGCCGGGCGCCTCTATGTGGCCGCCGGAGTGAATCAGGCCAATCCCTACGAGACTACGGAATTCAAAGCTGGCGGCTATATCCTCTCCCCTTCGGGACGCCTGCTCGATTTCATCCCCACCGCCCCCGACGAGGCCTGCAACTGCGCCTTGGGCGGCCCGGATGGAAAAACACTCTTCATCACCTCCGGAAACCATCTCTGGAGCGTCCCCCTGAAGTAAACGCGCCGGTTCAGGCAAAACCTGATGCCGGTTTTCCAAGCGGTGGCGGGGCGCGACCCGGCTTCAACGGTTCACTTGGCCCGCCTGACTGCCTTTAGTCAGGAAAAAGACTTCTTCTGTCGTGGCGCAGTTGAAATCACCCTCGGTGGAATGGGCGAGGCAGGAGGCGGCCACCGCAAAATCCACGGCCGCCTGAGGGTCCGTTCCATCAGGCGTGGTGAGGGAGAATATCAGGCCAGCGGCAAAAGCGTCGCCGCCGCCAAGGCGGTCCACCACGTGCGGAATGTCGTAGGGTTTCAGATGCCCCTGCTGCTGCGGGGCATAAAATGTCTGGCCAGAGCCAACGTTGTGAAGCAAGCCCCCCAACCGGTGATGGGAGGAGGAGAGGGCTTCGCGGACGGTCATGGCCACATGGGTGAGACCAGGATACTGGGCCGCGAGGTTCCGGGCGGCAGGCGCGTGGCGGCCGCCCTCACTTACTTCCAACGGCAGGTCTGTCAGCAGGACGACATCATCCGGTCCACCGATGAACACATGAACCCAAGGCATCAAGCCGCGGACGGTGCGGGCCGCCAGTTCCCGGGGAGCAGTGCCGGGCTCCCACTGCCATAGTTTGCTTCGGAAATTCATGTCGAAGGAAATCCGCAGGCCACGCGCGGACGCCTGCCGCACCGCCTCCTCCGCCACCGCCGCCGCATTCCGTGAAATCGCCGGGGTAATGCCAGAAAGATGAAACCAGGCGGCTCCCTCAAAAATGGCGGCCCAGTCATATTGATCGGGAGGCAGCTGCGACACCGTGGAGCCCTCCCGGTCATAGATCACCTCCGCCGGACGCTGGTTGATCCCCTTTTCGAAAAAAAACAGTCCGAGGCGGCCCTGCGGGGAGCGCACGATGCCACTTGTATCCACCCCCAAACCCCGGAGTTGTGCCACCACCGCTTCGGCGAGGGCGTGCCGCGGCAGAGCGGTGACAAAAGCCGTCCGGCGTCCCAAACGGGCGAGAGAGGCCGCCACATTGACCTCCGCTCCGGCCAGGCTGACCTCCAGATCGCCCGGCACCGCCTGGGCAAAACGCTGGTATCCCGGAGGCGCCAGCCGGACCATGACTTCGCCAAAGGTGACAATGCGGTCTGCCGGGATGGTGCTCATGAATTTCAGAAGCCAGGCCCGTCTTCATGACGGAAGGGACCCGGACCTTCGGAGCATTGCCCAGGCAAGGACTCACAAGCAACATGGAAACAGGGCAACGGATAAAACCTGACCACGCCGCCCTTTCCCCATGGTGCCCGATCCTGGATTTCCTGTAATACCGGCTATGGAAGTTGCGTTTACTGCCCGCCTCCGGCTTCTATGACCCTTTCCCGCCTCGCCTTCCTGCTGCCCGCCCTGCTCCCCCTGCCCCTCGTGGCCGATGACCTGCCGGTCATCACCATCCGCACCCCGGCGGGACAGATGAAATACGACAGACCGGTGATTACCGCCACTCCCGGAACGCAGGTGAAGCTGGTGTTTGAAAATCTGGATGAAATGCCGCACAACTTCGTGCTATGCCATCCACTGCCTGACAAAAAAGACAAGGGCCTGGAAGTCGCCCAGCTGGCGTGGCAACTCGGCGCCGCCGGGATGGACAAGGCGTGGATTCCCGACAGTCCGCGGGTCATCGCCCATACCGGCCTCGTGGCGGCCCACCAGAAGGAGGAACTGGTCATCAAGGTGCCTGACAAACCCGGGGTCTATCCCTATGTCTGCACCTTCCCTGGTCACGCCATGGCCATGAACGGTGAACTCCTCGTGCTGCAGACAGGCCCCGGATTCACCGGACTCAATTATCAGCTTTACCTGGGCGATTGGAACCAACTACCGGATTTCGACCAACTCACCCCCCACCGCAGCGGCCCCATCGCGGACAAAACCCTCACCATTGAACTGGAAGGGATGACCCAGCATTTCGGGGTCCGCTATGACGGTATCCTGCCTGTTCCGGAAAACGGCGAATATGAGTTTCACCTCGCCTCCGACGATGGGTCCCAGCTCTTCATCAATGGAAAGTCCGTCCTGAAAAACGATGGCATCCATCCTTCCTCCCAAGTGATCTCCCGGAAGGTGAATCTCGAAAAAGGTCCGCAGAAAATCCGGCTGGATTACTTTGAGGGCGCCGGCCAGGAAGAGCTTTATCTCGCCTGGTCAGGGGACAAATTTTCGGAGACCCCGCTTTCCAAATGGCTGCATCCGGCACGCAATAACAATTCCGGCACCAAGGCGGAGGACAATGAATTCACCGGTATCCCGCTGGCACCGGAAAATGGGGAAGCCGTCCTCTACCGGAACTTCATCACCGATACCGGCCCGCGCGGCATTGCGGTCGGTTATCCCAACGGCGTGAACCTCTGCTTCGATGCCAGCGTGATGTCTCCGGCCCAGTTCTGGCAGGGGGCGTTCATGGACGCCAAACGACACTGGACCGGTCGCGGCAATGGCCCGCAGCCGCCCCTTGGCTACGACGTTTTCAAAGCGGCTCCGGCGGGTCAATCCCTCGCCATTTTACCGGAAACCAACACCCCTTGGCCGGCCCCAGCCGAACGTCCGGAGGGCCTGCATTTCCGCGGCTACCGGCTGGATGCCAAGCGCTTTCCCACGTTCCATTACGAAATCGGAAGCGTGACGGTGGAGGAATCCTATCGACCCGCCGGAGAAATCAAAACCAACGATCTCCGCGTCACCCGGACCCTGAAATTCAAAGCCTCCCAGCCCCCGGCCCAGCTCCACTTCCGGGCGGCCGCCGGCCCGCTGAAAGCAGAGGGCGCCGGATGGGCCGGCGATGGCTTCCGCATCATCGCGGACCAGGGCCAGCCCTTCCTCCGTGGCGAAGAGCTCCTCGTGCCCGTCGTTTTCACCGGCCCTGCCGCCGCGGTGGCCGTGACCTATCACTGGAATCCCTGACCCCTTTCCTACTCCATGCGATCCTTCCTTTCCACCCTGCTCCTGACCGCCGGAGCCGCCTGTGCGGCCGACCCCAGGGAATCCGATTATTACCCGATCCAACCGCTGCCCAACCCATCGCAGCACGTCCTGGAAATCGGTGCCCTCACCCACACCCCGGACGGCCGGATCTTCGCCGCCACCCGGCGTGGTGACGTTTTCCAGGTTTCCGATGCCCTCGGCCCTGACATCGCCACGGCAAAGCTCAGCCGTTATGCCTCCGGCCTGCACGAATGCCTCGGACTGGCCTGGAAAGCGGGTTCGCTCTACGTCACCCAACGGCCGGAAATCACCCGCCTCGTGGATGAGGACAATGATGGCCGCGCCGATCTCTTTGAGACCGTCAGTGATGGCTGGGGCATCACCGGGGACTATCATGAATACGCCTTCGGATCGGAATTTGACCGCCACGGGGATCTCTGGGTGGCGCTCTGTTTGACAGGTTCCTTCAGCAGCCAGACGGACTACCGGGGCTGGGCTCTGCGGGTCACGGCTGACGGAAAGACCATCCCCACGGTCTGCGGCCTCCGCAGTCCCGGGGGGATCGGATTCAATGCGTCGGGCGATGCGTTTTACACGGACAACCAAGGTCCATGGAATGGGTCCAGCTCCTTGAAATGGCTCAAGCCGGGGTCCTTTGCCGGACACCCCGGGGGCAACGACTGGTTCAAGCTCACCAACGCGATCGGCTCCCGCCCACCGGAACCAAATGACCAGAGCCGCATGGTCAAGGAACGCGAACGGGTCCCCACCCTGATTCCGCCTGCGGTCATGCTGCCCCATGCCCGCATCGGGCAGAGCCCCACCGCCATCATTTGCGACACCACCGGCGGCAAGTTTGGTCCCTTCCAGAACCAACTGTTCGTCGGGGAGCAATGTTACTCGAACATCACCCGGGTCAGCCTGGAAATGGTAAACGGCATCTACCAAGGTGTGGCCATTCCCTTTGTCGAAGGATTCGGCAGCGGGATCATCGGCATGACCCTGACCCCGGAGGGCAAAATGTTCGCCGGCGGCTCCGACCGCGGCTGGGGCTCGCGCGGAGGAAAGCCCTTTAACCTCGACCGCCTCGTCTGGACCGGAAAAACCCCCTTCGAAATTCTCGACATGAAGGCCACTCCCGATGGGTTTGTCCTCAGCTTTACTGCTCCCGTCAGCCATGAAACCGCCGGCAACCCCGCCAGTTACGCCATGGAAGCCTGGACCTGGGCCTACCGGGCGGAATATGGAGGTCCCGAAGTCGACCAGGTTACCCCAAAAATCACCGCCGCCCAGCCTGCGCCGGACGGCCTGAGCGTGAAGCTTATCATTTCGCCCCTGACCAAGGGCCACGTGCATTACCTGAAATCGGCCGGAGTGCGCTCCAGCACCGGTCTCCCCCTGCTGCACCAGGATGCCTATTACACTTTGAACGAGATTCCGGCCGCCTGAACCAAGGCGAAAAATCCGAAATTTCATGTTGCCAAAGAATCCGCCCCTCCCCTACTTTGATCCCACTGCGATTTTTATGAAAAAGACCATCCTTATCCTCCTGACCGTCGGCATTGCCGGCCTGAGCATGGCAGACTTCCAAGCCCCCCCGGCTGAGAAGAACGGCCCCATCCGGAAATTGAGCCGCGCGCTTTCCAACATCGTTTACGGTGTATCGGAAATCCCGACCCAATGGAACAAAACCAATCGTGAAGAAGGCGGAACCGTCGCTGGCAGTTACGGCATCGTCAACGGCACCCGCAAAACCGTGGCCCGCCTTGGTTTCGGGATCTTCGAACTGGTCACTTTCCCGTTCCCTGCCTACAAAGGCACTTACCGCCAGCCTTATCCGGAGCATCTGCGTGAGGCCACTCACCCGAGCACCGGTTACCTCGAGTTCCCGCCTGAACTCGGATTTGTCTCCGGCACGCAGTATACCCGCGAGCAGTTCAACTGAACCAATTCAGGGCTTTTCCCTTTTCGGGGCCTCTTTTCCGCAAGGAGAAGAGGCCTTTTTCGTCTGCACTCCTCACCTGAACTGCCCTTTGCTAAATCAGAGTTTCCCCTTAGATTTCCGGTATTTTCCAGACCGATGGCAGCACTCCGCACCCCCCAAGGCCATACCCTCCTCCTTCCGGATGGAGCCGTCAGCATTGGTGCAGATCCCGCCAACGAAGTGCCTGTCGCAGCTCATCTCGGACTCGCTCCGGTTCATTTCCGTCTTCAACCTTGGGAAGGCGGTCACTTTATTGAAGACGCGGGCTCCGGACTTGGAACGCTCGTTAATGGGCATGCCATCAACTGGAAACCCCTTGACCATGGCGATCTGATTGTCGCCGGAGAACTGGAAGTGATTTATTCGGAATCCTCCCCCAGTGATGGTGGCGAGGTTTCAGCCATCGCTGTTCCGGCTGGTCCTGCGGCCCTGCCCCCACCGCTCCAGTCCCTTTCATCATACGGAATTGCCACCGCAACCTTGTTGCCACCCGAAGCATCAGGCCTCCAAGTTCTCCGGCCGACGCCTCCCCTTGTCCGCCAGCCTCCGGCGTGGCTACCGGAAGATCTGCTGCCGGAAAATTATCATAGGCCAGCCGCGATCACGGAGGGTCCACCCGCCGGCGATCCGACCGCCCCGCCCGGGGATGGTCCACTCCTTGAGCAACCAAGGCCTCCCGACTCCACCCTCAACCGGCCGCGCTTACGGCGTCTGTTGCCCTTGGCTACGATCCTTGCAGTTTTGGGCTGGGCCGGACACATGGCCTGGCAAAGTGGTAACTTGGACGGACTGTTTCAAAGCCTCCAGAGCGCATGGAGCAAAATATCCGGCCAAGCTCCGGCAGGAATTCCTGCCCCGGCATCCGTCACGCATCCCTCTGGAGTCCATATCCCTCCCCCGCAACGCCCCTTCACCCCCTGACCACCACGTCCAGCACGTCAGCCACCACTCCCGCCAAAGGCTGATCGATTGAAATGCTGATGGCCTCATCGGGCCCAGGAGCCTCGAGGGCTGCGAACTGTGAATCCAGCAAAGTTGTCGGCATGAAGTGTCCCTTGCGGGCGGCCATCCGGGAAGCAATCAGATCCAGGGTTCCCTCCAGAAAAATAAACTGCACCCCGTCCTGCCCGTTCCGCAGGGCCTCCCGGTAGCGCCGGCGCAACGCAGAACAGGCCAACACCGTCTTCCCCTTTGCCGGAGTGGCGGCAATCACTTTTTGCCGCAGCCGCTCCAGCCACGGGCCGCGGTCTTCATCGGTCAGGGCATGACCCGCCGCCATTTTGGCCACGGCCTCCGCCGTATGCCAGTTATCGGCATCCTGAAAATCCGCGCCCCACTGCTGCGCGACGGCCCGCCCCACCTCCGTTTTGCCGCATCCACTCACTCCCATTATTACTAGCACCCGGATACGAAAAAGATTGGTTCTGGCAGTTGTTGCCGGCAAGCCTGCAGCGTTCATAGTCATGGTGCTTTCTTTCACCTCCCGACCCATGTCTGCAAGAACTTCCCCGACTGAAGCCTACGAAAAGATCCCCACGGTTATCTTCGCCGATGCGCCGGAAGCTGCGGCTGCCCTCGCCGCTGAAGTGCGCGATCTCATCCTCGCCCGCCGTGCGGCAGGCCAGCCCGCCGTGCTCGGTCTCGCCACCGGTTCCACTCCCGTTCCCTTCTACCGGGAGCTCATCCGCCTGCACCGGGAGGAAGGGCTGAGTTTCCACGATGTCATCACGTTCAATCTCGATGAATATTATGGACTGAGCCGCCACCACCGGGAGAGCTACTTCCGCTTCATGCAGGAGCAACTCTTTGCCCATATCGACCTCAAACCGGAAAATATCCACCTGCCGGACGGCACCGTGCCCTTGGACGGCGTCTTCGCCCACTGTGCTGCCTACGAGGATGCCATCCGCGCCGCCGGAGGCATCGACCTTCAAATTCTTGGCATCGGCCGCACCGGCCACATCGGGTTCAACGAACCCGGTTCCTCCCGGGATTCCTTGAGCCGTCTGATCCCCCTCGACCGGGTCACGCGCCAGGATGCCGCCGCCGATTTCCTCGGGGAATCCAACGTCCCTCGTTTTGCCATCACCATGGGGGTCGGCACGATCCTCCGGGCGAAAAAACTGATCATGATGGCATGGGGCGGGAACAAAGCCGGGATCGCCGCCCGCGCGATCGAAGGACCGGAAACCGAAGCGGTCTCCGCCAGTTTTCTGCAGAGCCATCCGGATGCCCGCTGTTTCCTCGACCGTGCGGCCTCGGCCGCCCTCACCCGTATCCGCCTGCCATGGTTGGTGGGCCGGGCCGAGTGGACGCCTGCCGAAACCCGGCGGGCCGTGCTCTGGCTTGCCCTGACAGAAAAGAAACCGGTCCTGAAGCTCCGGGATGAGGAATACAATGAGCACGGCATGGCCGAACTGCTGACGCACTACGGCAACGCCTATCACCTGAACATCGAAGTCTTCAACCGCCAGCAGCAGACCATCACCGGCTGGCCCGGCGGTAAACCAAATGCGGACGACACCTCCCGCCCGGAACGCGCCGCGCCCTTCCCGAAAACCGTGCTCGTGCTCGCGCCCGAACCGCAGGACGACGTCCTCGGCATGGGCGGCACGATTGAACGGTTGGTCTCCCAGGGACATGATGTCCATGTCTGTTATCTGACGGGCGGCGATCTCCGGATCACCGATGCCGAAGCCATCCGCTTTGCCCGCGTGCTCCTGGAAACTTCCGAACAGGATCCGGGCCGGTGGAAGGAGCAAACCGAATATGCCGGCGGCATTTTGGAAGAAATCGAAGCCAAAGGGCCTTTCGGGGATCCCCCGGCCCGGTTGCGCCGGCTCAAGGCCTCAATCCGGCGGGGGGAAGCCCGGGATGCCGCAGTCAGTCTGGGAGTCAAACCCTCTCAAATCCGTTTCCTTGATCTTCCTTTCTACACCGAGGGCCGCTATCGTCAATTCCGGCTCTCCCCTGCTGACATCACCGCCATCGGCTCGGTGCTGGCCACCCTGCGGCCCCATCAGATTTACGTGACCGGCGACCTTGCCGACCCCAGCAGTGTCCAAGGTATGGCCTTTACCGCCTTCAAGTCAGCCTGGCAAGCCAGAGCCGGTCAGCCCTGGAGGGACCAATGCCGCGTTTGGCTCTACCGGGGGCACCAGTCGGAATACGAACCGCATGAAGTCCAGATGGCCATCCCCATGAGCCCCGACCAGTTGTCGCACAAACTCGGTGCCGTCCAGAAATTCCAATCCCACACCCTGCCGGATCTGCTCGGCGGAGGACGGAATCAGGAGACCGCCCGCGTTTACGATGCCCTCGGCACCGCTGAGTACGAAGCCATCGAGGCCTTCCGGAGCTGGCAGGAATGAGTTCTTCGGGAAAAGCAGGCCGTTGCAGTCCTCCGCATCCCGCCGCCGCGGCACTGCGTTAATAGAGTGTCGGTCTTTTTGCGTGATGAATCTCCCCCCTGTCGTTCCTGTTATGCTGCTGGAGCAGTGCCATGTTTTTCCTCACGGATTGCTGCCGCTGAATATTTTTGAGCCACGTTACCGCCTGATGCTCAAACACGCTCTGGAGACAGACCGTTTACTTTGTATCGGCAGCCTCGCCCCGTCCGAAAATGACGAAGAGGTGGAATCCGACGACCGGATCGGAGAGTTCAGCACCGTGTCCGTCGTGCGGGCGTGCGTGAAGAACGCGGATGGCACTTCCCAGCTGGTGCTCCAAGGCATGCAAAGAGTAAGGTTCGTCTCGTGGGAGCAATATGAACCCTTCCGGATTGCCCGGATCGAACCCTTGGAAACCAAGTGCCTCAACCCTGCCTCGGCAGAACTTAAAAGCCGGTTACTGCTGGAACGGGTACTGGGGCTGATCCGCCGCGAGACGGACACGGGCCGGCAACTTGCCACCCAACTGCAAAAACTCGCCGACCCCAGCCAGCTGGCCGACTTTGTGGCGGGGAATTTAATCCGTGACGCGATTACGCGTTATCCCCTGCTGGGAATGGCTGAAGTCGAAGAGCGCCTCGATTATCTCCTGGAGTTGCTCCCCCACCCAGGATCCAAGCCAGCCAAGCCCTGAGAAATACCAACCCGGGGTTTCCCGGAAACATCAGACTTCCGGGTCGGTCCCCGGTTCGGAGAAATCCTGCTGTTCCATCTTCTGATAAAGTTCAGTGACGTCCTCCACCGCCTCCCAGACCTCCTGGGTCAGATAAATCGGAGCCCCCGCTTGGACGGCGAGGGCGATGCTGTCGCTGGGCCGGGCATCGATTTCGACAATTTTCCGCTCATAAAGTTCGTTTTCCGCCACCAGAATGAGCCGGGCATAATAGACGCCGTCGGCAAAATGATTGATGATGACGCGGTCCACTTTGGCCCCCAGTCCCGCGAGCACGCTACCGATGAGTTCATGCGTCTGGGGCCGCTCCCGCGCCTCCTGCCGCAGTGCCATGCTGATAGCCAGCCCGACGCTATGGTCGATGTAAATCACAAAGATCTTGCGGGAATTGCCCAGAAAGACCGCACATCCCCCGCTGGTCGGGAAGACCGCTTTCACTTGAATTTCGACAACAGGATTTTCCTTGGCCATGGCTTGTTTTTATTCATAGCGATCCATGGACACCGGAGCAATCGTGAATCCGCCCAGCACGCCCCCTGCAAATCACCTGTTTTCAATCAAGGGAATGCCCCTGAAAACAAGGGCCCAGCGGCACAGTCCACGGTCGCCCGCAGGCAGGTTCCCCGTCCCATCGGGCCCTCTCTTCCCACCCCTGAAAGAAGGTGCAGTCCGCCAGCGTCCACAGTGTAAGTCCCATTTCACCGCGCATGTTATCCGAATCCGGCATCCTCCCTCCCCCCAATGAAAATCAGCTGGACCTGCTGATGCCCCTGGTATTTTTTTATGGCAGACTTGAACTGGATTTGCCGCGGCTGGGATTCCTTGAAGGCACGGCCATGCCGGAGCCGCACCACCACCTGCTGGTGCATCAGAGCGACATGACCCCCCGCCTGAGAAATCATCATGGCAGCACTCCGCAATTGACCGTGGTGACGGAGGACCATACCCCGGAATATGTCATCCGGGAGGTGGTACTGACATGTGAGGGCCGCCCCGTTGAATACGGGGCCATCGGGATTCATCTGGAGGGATTCCCCCCGCACGTCAAGGAGTTGATCCGCGGGGGCCGCGCCCCGCTGGGGGCGATTCTGGAAAGTGAGGGCATCCCGCACGCCAGTGCGCCCTCCGGTTATTTCTGCCTGGAAGCCGATACCCACATGGCCCGGCTCCTCGGCACCTCGCCGGGAGTGTCGTTATTCGGCCGGTGCAATGTGCTGAGTCATGCCGACGGCACCTCCTTCGCGGACATCGTGGAGGTATTGCCACCAGCCTGATGGCATGGCTTGTGCAGCCGCCGGATTGCCGCATGATTCGCGGGAGATGATGCCTACCCCTCCGTTACCCTTTGCCGTCTGCCGGCTGGCGGTGGTGCCCGTGCGGCGCTTTGCAGATATGGTGAGCGAAATGACCACCCAGGTGCGATTTGGCGAAGGGGTGGAAATACTCCATGAAAATCGTGGGCTCTGGCAGGTGCGGCTGCTTCATGATGGCTATGACGGCTGGGTTGATTCACGGCAGTTTACGGCTCCCCAGGCGGCTCCTCCGGCAGCCGGACGCGTGCTCACGGCGGAGACGGTGGGCTGGGCTGCCTGTGGGCTGGAGCGGCGCCTGCTCCCCTCCGGCACGCCACTGCCGGAATGGAGAGGGGGCAAATTTTCGATAGGCGGGGAAATCTGGGAATGGACCGGAGCCGTGCACCACCTGCCCGCCGCCCCCCACTGGGAACAACTGCTGGCAGAAGCCGGCCGCTACCTCCATGCCCCCTACTTCTGGGGCGGCCGGACGCTTTGGGGAATTGATTGCTCAGGACTGGTGCAGACCTTGCTGCAGCATCAGGGCATCGGCATCCAACGGGACTGCATCACCCAGGTGGATGAAGGGACCGCGGTACCTTCCCTGCATGAGGCCCTGCCGGGGGACCTCGCCTTTTTTGATGGCACCCGTGACGGCGGACGGCACGTGGGTCTGGTGCTCGGCGGAGGTGAAGTGCTGCATTCCAGCGGATTCGTCAGAGCCGACGCCCTCACCGCCCGGGGCATCGTCGTCCGGGAAACCGGTCACCTCTCCCACCGGCTCACCGCCCTGCGCCGTGTCACGGCATGGAGCAGGTTTGGTTCTTGACCCGCTTCCTCCGACACGGAATGCTCGCCTTTGTTATGCCGGAAGTAAAGCCCATCGATCTCGCGATAGATCTCAAATCCTTGACCAAGGTCTACCCCAACGGCGTGCAGGCGCTGAACGGCCTTTCCATGCGGGTAAAACGGGGGGAAATCTATGGACTGCTGGGACCCAACGGGGCCGGCAAGAGCACCCTCATCAAGTGCCTCACCGGCCTCGTCCATCCCACCGCCTGCCGCGGCACCGTGCTGGGCTTTCCCGTCGGAGATCCTGAGGTCAACAGCCTGCTGGGCTATTTGCCGGAAAACGCCTCGTGGCCGGAGCATCATACGGCCGGACAAGTCCTCGATTTTGCCGGACGCCTGCACGGACTGGTCCCGCGGGAACGCACCCGGCGGGTCACTGAACTCCTCAAATTATCCGGCCTCGAAGCCTGGAGGAATGACCGTCCCCAGCATTTCAGCAAAGGCATGCGCCAACGTCTCGGGGTTGCCTATGCCCTGATGGGGAATCCTGAATTGGTCTTCCTGGATGAGCCGACCGACGGAGTGGATCCGGTAGGCCGCAAGGAAATCCGCGACCTGATCCGCGATCTCAAACGGGAAGGAAAGACCGTCTTCGTCAATAGCCATCTGCTCGGCGAGCTGGAACTGATCTGCGACCGCATGGCCATCCTGATGCGGGGCCGGGTAGTACGTCAGGGGTCATTGGAGGAACTGACCATTGAGAGCTGCCGCTACGAAATTGCGGTCGCGGGCAATCTCATCGATAACTTTGGCCTGATGGACCTGATCCATCGTCTGGGCGGCACGGTGGTCCTGACGCCGGATGGAGTGGAAAGCCACATCGAATTGCCCACCCGGCGGCCCCAGCTGGTGCAGCCGGTGGTCGATGCCCTGCGGCAGGATGGTTATCTTCTGCTCTCCGTGGCTCCCGCCCGGCAGTCCCTGGAGGAGCTTTTCATGGAGGCCATCCGCACCGGCGGGCAATTTAAAACCCGGGAACCCGGCGACTGATCCCGGTGGCGCGGTGCCGGATTGATGATATAACGTGAATTCCTTTTTAGCCAATTCACCGGTTTGAGTTCACTTATTGCCATCGCTTATGATACCCTGACCCTGTTGTGCCGGCGGCGGCTCTTCTGGCTCAACGTGTGGCTCTCCGTGGTGGTGGTGGTAGTGGTGGCATCCATGAGCTGCCACGGGACCGGCTGGTCGCTGGGTTTTGGCCTGAAATCTTGGCCGAGCGGCTACCTCGTCAAGGGATCCCCTTGGGAGAGCACCTTGTTTTTCGGCGTGGTGCAACGGGCCACCCAGTGGTGGGTGGCCGGAGCGGCACCTTTGCTGGCCTTGTTCAGCATGGCCTCCGTGGTGCCCAAGACACTGAAGTCCGGGCAGGCCGCCCTGCTCTTCCCGAAAACCCAGAGCAGAGCTGCCGTCCTGCTGGGCCGCTTCGCCGGCGGCGTCATTTTCGCCGCGATTCCCGCCCTGATCTGCGTCACCGGACTGTTCCTGACCCTCGGCTGGAGGCTCGGGGTCTGGGAAATCCGGTTATTCCTCGCCCTCCCTTTTGCCCTGCTCCTCTTCTCGGCCCTGGCCGCCGTGACGGTAATGCTGGGTGTCCTGACAAAATCCTCATCCGCTTCGCTGGTGGTCACCCTGATTTTCGCCGCCAGTGTGATGGCGCTGCAGGATGCGGCCTCCCACCCGGAAGGAGCGGAGGATGAAGCCGATTTAAAAGGCATCGTGCAATCCGCCTCCGGAGGTTCCCTCGCACTCCAGATTTTCACCTGGCCCCTTCCCCGCACCCATGAGCTGATGGAAGGCATGAGCCGGGCGATCCGACTGAGCGGCCCCCGGCCTTTCCGGGATCTGGTGCGGCGCTGGCGCATCGGCAATCTGCGGGTAGGGGTCGCCGCCGCCGAAGTGCTGGACGCAACCGCTGAGATGCCGGCGCCACCGGTCACGCCCCTGAAACTGAGTGAAGCCGTTCTCGTCACCACCGGCTTCTGTGGACTTGCCCTCATCGCAGCCATCGTGCTGTTGAATCGCCGCGATCTCTAGCCTTCTTTCCTGGAATTCCATGGCCCGTTCTGTCCCCCCCTCCCGCGACACCGCAATCATCGCGCCGGATCTGCTGCTGGAAGCCTATGCCGGCGGGATGTTTCCCATGGCCATGGAAAATGGGGAGATGGGCTGGTTTTCCCCGGACCCCCGCGGCATCATTCCCATCAAGGAATTCCATATCCCCCACGGTTTGAAAAAAGTGCTGCGGAACAATCCATTCGAGGTCCGGATCGACACCGCCTTCGGAGCCATCATGAAGGGTTGTGCCGACCGCGAGTCCACCTGGATCAGTGATATGATCCACCGCAGTTATGTCAAGCTGCACGAATTGGGATTCGCCCATTCCGTGGAAATCTGGCAGGACAACACGCTCGTCGGAGGCCTCTATGGCCTCGCCATGGGTGGGGCATTTTTTGGAGAGAGCATGTTCAGCCGGGTCCCTAACGCCTCAAAGGTAGCCCTCGCCACCCTCGTCAGCCGGCTCGACGCCCGTGGTTTCGTCCTGCTCGACACCCAATGGGTCACGGAGCATCTGACCCAGTTCGGCGCCCACGAGATTCCCCGGACTACCTATCTGAAACGGCTCAATAAAGCCCTGAACCTGCACTCTTCCTTCAGCTAAGGCGCCCGCCCGCGCTCAACGGCGGGCCTTGCGCTTCACCATCCCGAGAAACTGACGGGCCTCATCCACCTTCAGGAGATTGGCCGCAGTGAAATAGGCGCCTCCGGCAGCGGCCAGCACCGCGCCCAGCAATACGGCCCGCCGGATCAGACCAAAACCCGCCCAGCCCTGCAGCACCCAATGATTGCCGGCCCACGCCACCGCTCCCAGCAGCACTGCGGCGGGGATCAGTTTGGCCAGCGTTCCCAACAATTTCCCGCCTTCCAGCCCTCCGGCGATGCGGGTCATCATAAAATACAGCAACGAAAAATTCGTCGCCGCAATCACCGCCGTGCTCAGCGCCAGATATTCATGCCCCAGCCTGAAATAAAACACAAAAACCGAATTCAGCGCGGCATTGAGGGCAATGGAGCCCAGGGCCACATACATCGGAATGAAGCGGCGGTCGATCGCGGTGAAGGCCGGCTGGATGACCTTGATGCAGGCATAAAAAATCAGCCCGACCGCATACCACCGCAGGGCAGCGGCGGTCGCCAGCGTCTCATAATGGGTGAATTTCCCCCGCTCGTAGAGCAGTGAAATGATCGGCTCCGCCATCACAAACAATCCCACCGCCGACGGCAGCGTCAGGAACAGCACCAAACGGTTCCCCGCCCCCAGCACCGTGCGGAATTGCTCCGTGATCCCTTCGGTCGCCACCCGCGACAACACCGGCAGCGTCACCGTAGCCACCGCCACCCCGAACACCCCCAACGGCAGCTGCATCAGCCGGAACGCATAATTCAACCAGGACACCGGCCCATCCTTGAGTTCCAGATGGGAGGCGAAAATCGTATTCAACAACACATTCACCTGGACGGCACTGCCCGCAATCACCGCCGGCCACATCAATTGCAGGATCCGCTTTACCCCGGAGTCCTTCCAATCCCGGCTGAACTTGAAGCGGTAACCCAGTTTCCACAGGGCCGGAAGCTGCACCCCGAGTTGCGCCATACCCCCCAATAATGTCCCAATGCTGAAACCAATCATGGCCTTCCACCCGAAGGTCGGGTCCATCAGATAACCAATTCCCGCCCCTCCCACGATACTGACGATATTGAAGAAGCTGCTGGCCATCGCCGGCACCCCATACACTTTTTTGCTGTTCAGGATCCCCATCACCAACGCCGCCAATGAGACCATCAGAATGAAGGGATACATCACCTGGGCCAGCGTCACGGTGAAGGGAATCTTCCATTCCTCACTGGCCCACCCGCCGGCCAGCAGCCTGACAATCCAAGGCGACAGCAGCACCCCCCCGATCGAAACCAAGCTCATGAAGACCGCCGCCAGGCTGAGAATACGATGCGCCAACTGCCACGCCGCCCCATCACCCTCCGTCTTCAGTTTCTGCGAAAACACGGTGACAAAGGCCGTGCTCAGCGCCCCTTCCGCGAAGAGATCCCGCAGCATGTTCGGCGTGCGGAACGCCACCGTAAAACAATCCCGCAGCCCCGGCGGAAACAAGGCCGCAAAAACCAGTTCCCGGATCAATCCCAAAACCCGGCTGCACATGATTGCCAGAGCCACGACCCCCGTCGCCTTCACCCCCGCCGACTTTTCATCCGGCTGGGCCGATTCCAAGGGAGATGGGGCACCGGAGGCGATCGAATCAGAAGTCTGGGACATTCAGGGAAATGAAAGCTCTTATCCCACACCGCCCGGAGCCCGGCGTCAACAGGGCGCCCTGCCCTGGCACGCCTGACATTCCCGCCGGGAATACCGGAGCATTTTGCGGGAAAAGCTTGTCAGAAACCGCTACAGCGACATTATCGCAGACAGGCGTCAAATGCGACCCGCCCGCACCCCGCCTTTTTGGGTCATGATCACCATCGCCACCTTCACCACCCCGGAAGAGGCTCATTTGCTGCGCAGCCGTTTGGAGTCCGCGGGGATTCCAGCGTTTCTGCAGGGCGAATACGCGGTGCAGAACTCGTGGCTATACTCGAATCTAATAGGCGGCGTCCGCGTGCAGATTTCGGAATTGGACTTGGACTACGCCCGCGAGTTCCTCGGGGCCGACGCTGCGGAACCTCTCCCCAAAGCGGTGCCACTGAGGTGTCCGGCCTGCGACTCCACCCAAACGGAACCCAACCTGATGCCAGGCCGGTTCAGCATGGTCAGCATGGTGTTGTTTCATGTCCCCCTTCCCTTCCTGCGGCACCGCTGGAAATGCGCAGCCTGCGGCCACCGTTTCACTTCCGCTCCGGTCCACCCGGCGCAATAAACCCGGGCCATGGCTCCGGCGGTCATTTCAAAGGGTCGTACGTTTCCAAATATCGAATGGTTTCCGCCCGGCTGCGCGTATGCCATGCACGGTTTCCCCTCCCAGTAATTTCCCGATGATCCAACAACCCTCTCTTACCTCGCGCTGCCTCCACGGCAGCTTGGCGCTGGCCCTCGCGCTTACCGCTTTCTCCCGGGCGGAGGATTCCTCGCAAAAGCCTACTCCGGCCCGCAGCACCGATCAGGTGGAATTCACCATCGGCCCAGACTATGCCGATGCCCCGGAACTGGCCAAATCCAACGTCCCCCAGGGAACCGTGCATGAATTCACCTTGAAATCCGGGGACAGCAAAATCTACCCCGGCATTGCCAAAGGCCAAACCGGCACCGTGCCCTACGAGAGGAAAGTGGCCGTTTATATTCCCAAGCAATACCGGGCGGGCAAGGAAGCGCCTTTGCTCATTGCGCAGGATGGCATGGGCTACCGGAGCATCCTGCCCACCATCCTCGATAATCTCATTGCCAAACGCCGGGTTCCGCCCCTCATCGCCATCATGATCAACTCCGGAGGCGGCGACTCCAAAGGCAGCCAGCGCGGTTTGGAATACGATACGGTCTCCGGCCAGTATGCCGGATTCATCGAGACCGAAGTGCTTCCGAAAATCTCGGCCGACTACAAGGTAAAGTTCACCACCGACCCCGAAGGCCGTGCCACCATGGGCGGCAGTTCCGGAGGATCCGCCGCCTTCACCATGGCATGGTTCCGCCCGGATCTTTACCGCCGCATCCTGACGTATTCCGGCACCTATGTGGACCAGCAGTCCCCACCCAATCCGGAATCCCCCCACGGCGCCTGGGAATATCACGAGCACCTGATCCCGCAATCCGAAAAGAAGCCCCTGCGCCTCTGGCTCCAAGTCAGCGAAAATGACAACGGTTCCAAGCTGGACGAAGCCTCTCTCCATAACTGGGTCATGGCCAATCAACGGATGGCTGCCGCCCTCAAAGCCAAAGGGTATCCCTATCGCTACGTCTTTGCCGAAAGCGCCGGTCACACCGACGGACGGGTCACCCGGCAAACCCTGCCCGGCGCCCTGGAGTGGCTCTGGGAGGGCTACCAGACCAAATAAAACGGACCCGTCGCGGGACTGCGCTGCGGGCGACTATCCCAAGGCAATCCCCACGGCCCCGAGGGCCGCGTAATCAGCAGCCTGGTGGGTGAGGAGGATGATCTGCAATCCGCGGCTGGCCGCAAGATCCAACATACTCTGGAGCTGGCGGAGCCGGGTGGCATCACTGTGGGCAAAAGCGTCATCAAAGACGACCGGGAGCGTGCCGCCATGGGAAACCGCCAGCACTTCCGCCATGGCCAGCCGCACCGCGGCGGCGGTTTGCTCGCGGGTGCCCCCACTCAGACTATCAAATAAGACCGCCCCGCCTGCATGCCCCGGGCGGATCAGCTGGAGGCCCGTAAAAGCCTGGTTTTCCAGGACGACCGCCGCCCGGGTGCCCGGACCAAACAGGCACTCCAGATAACCGGAAATACAGTCGGCCAGCGGACGGGTAAAACGATCCGCCATCGCCGTCTGCTCCGCCGTGAATGCCTGATGCAGCAGCCGACGGGACTCGGCCTGCCGCCGGAGGCGCTGGACGTTTTCCGTGGCCTCCGCCACGCGGGCGGTGGCGAGGGCCAGCGTGGCCGCAGGATCGTGGCTGCCATCCGACCGCAGCTGATCAGCCGCGACGGCGCGCCGGGTTTCCGCCGCCGTGCGCTGGCGGCCCAATTCCTCCAGACTGCGCTGGAGGCGCTGAAGGGTGCGTGCGGTATGCTCCGGCTGCAGCTCCTCCAGAATTTGCCGGATCGCCGCCAACCGGTCGGCCGCCACACGACGCAGGTCCCGCGCTTGCTGCAAAGCCGTCGCACGGATGGAGTCATCCCCGTAGTTAATGGTGAGCAGATCGAGCTGGGCCAGCAGACCAGTGTGCCGGGTGTGGCGGTCTCGCAGGCTCTCCTGGTGTTGCAAAAGGGCCCGGGCAACTTCGGCCGCAGTCCGGTCGGCGGCATCCCGGAGGGTTTTGGTGCGGACCACCGTGGACTCTGCCAGGTCAAGGTGACGGACCGTCTCTCCCAGCAGAACACGGGCCGTCTCCGGGGAGGGGATGGAACCTGCCGTGGGCGCACCCGGTTCGACCGGGGCGGTTTCCACCGCGGCGGCACGGCGGGCCATGTCTGCAAGGGCAGTGGCATGGGCCACCTGTGCTTCCGCGAGGGACACTGGCAAGGTACTGGCTTGCAGCGATTTCAAAGCGGCCTGTCCTGCCATGATCCGGGAGGCCAGATCCGCGCGCCGGGCAGTGATGGCGGAAGCTTCCTCGAAGCTGCGGACCCCATATTTTTCCAAAGCCGTCTGCCATTCCTGCCGGGCCTGCCGCTCTTTTTCACGGGCCGCCTCCAGACTGGTGCCGCCGCCGGGACGGATGCGGAGCCGGTAGGCCGTGCCGAGTTGAAGCTCGGATTCTTCCGTGAGGATTTGAGTTTCTCCTGGCGCGAGAGGCTTCCCCCCGACCATCACGGGGCCGTCGGCAGCGATGAGCTCCAGCCCGGCGGCCATCGCCGTGAGGGCAGCCGACACCGCGTGTTGCTGGGTATCCAATTTCTGAAGGACGGCGAGACCCGCGGCGTCAACTGGCGGCAGGGCGGCCAGCGCCAACTGCAGTTTTTCGGTTTCCGACTGATGCTCCGCCACTTGGACGGCCCGCTGGGTCAGGGCCGCGAGCCGGACGGCGGTTTCGTGCTGCTGGAGCCACGACTGCGCCAGATCGCGCTGCTGGCGGGCCCCGGCGGCAGCGTCACTGGCGGCTTCGAAAGCCCGCACGGCCACTTCGGCTGCCTGACGCGCTGCGCCTTGGCTAACCATCAGGGTTTCCGTGGCCGCATCCAGCGGAGCCAGTTCGGCCGCGAGGGCGGTGAGTTGTTGCCGGATTCCCGCCAATTGGGTCTCCTGTTGCTCAAGGGTGTGCAGTCCCGCCGCGGCCGCCGTATCCGCATTGATTAAAGTGGCCTCTTCTTCCCGGCGCTGACGGATCAAGGCATCCTGGCGGATGGCTTGATCCTGCTGCGCAGACAGATCCGTGAGGTCGCGTCCGAGCCGGTCGAGTTCCTCCCCGGCGGCAGTGAAAGTCTGCACGCTTTCCTCCAGGAGAGCCGCCCGGGACCGCGCTACGGTTTCAGCCGCCAAGGCGGCTTCCACTGCGGCTTCCGCCTGCGCCAGCAGGCTATTGGCTTTCACCTTGCCTGTGGCGGTGAAGTTCTCCTCGTAGGCCGCCGCCACGGCAGCGGCGGTGCGGCTGTCGCGCTCCGATTGCATGGCGGCCGCCCCGCCCAGTGTCTGCAACCGATGCAGCAGGCCATCCTTCTGGCTGGTGGCGTGCGGGGTGGGATCGTCTCCGCTTTGCCCCTGCCAGACCCAGAGATGCGACCACTGCCCCACCGCCACCTTGCCGGAAGCCCCTGCCTCCACGCCCAGCAGCCGGGCCAGTTCCGTCTCGGCGGCCTCGCCGGTCAGGGTCATGCCGTGGGACGGCGTGAGGGTGGCATCGCCGCTGATGCCGAATCGCTTTTTCAACTGGTAGACCACGCCCCCGGTGAGGAACGAGAGCTCCACCTCCGGGGTCCCCGGATGGATGGTGGATTTCATGGCCCGGTGGTCTGTCGTATTACCCTTGGCCTTGAGAAAAAGGGCCCGGTGCAGCGCTTCAGCGAGGGTGCTTTTTCCGGCTTCGTTCCGCCCGCCGATCAGGGTGCGGTGGGGATCAAAGACCACCGATGTTTCCTGGTGCAGGCGGTAAGCGCGGACGGTGGCGGAGAGCAGACGCATGTTTCCTGAAAAGTTAGTCCGCCACCACCAGGGCATAAAGATCGCGCAGGGCCAACCGGGCGATCACGGCGTCTTCCCCTGCCCCGGCCGCCACTCCGGCCAATTGAGAGGCCACCCGGGAAATCAGGGGATCGCCAGCCCTTTGGGTGAGGGCAGCAAGTTCCCCGGAAGAAGGGGCCGTGGTGGTGAAATCCGTCAGTTTGAGCCGGAGCAGCCGGGCGTCCCAGGACTCAAGGGCCTGCTGCAGTTCCACCCCTGCGGCGATGCCCAAGGAGCCGCTCAATTCCAACCGGAGCAGATCCCGGCCAGCCTGCTGTCCGAGCCATTCGGAAATGGTCTGCCGCAGCGCATCCAAGGCGCTATCCTCCGTGAAAATCCACTCGATCTGCTGCCAGCGCAGGCGTGCGGTGGCGAGGCGTTCCACCTCCGGCAAAGTCCCGCGCGCCACGGTGACCCGGAGAATGTGCCCCGGTTCATTGGCCTCGCCCTTGGGAAATCGGTCCGGCTCCGGGGTGCCGGAATACCACGCATGGGAGGCAATGGCTTTGGTGCCGTGCCAATCGCCCAGGGCCACGTAGTCAAAGCTGCCGGAGGGAAGGCGGCCGAGGTCGATCCGGTTGCTGCCGACGGGGGATTCCTCCTCATCAGTGCTCCCGCCAAATCCCTGAACACTGCCGTGAGCCAGCACGACGCGGGCTTTATCGGGCGCCACCTCCGCAAAGCGGCCCTCCTCCCGCAACCAGGCGGTGGGATCCATCGATTCCGCCCTCCGCAACAACGGACAGGGGAAAAGGACCACGTGCTCCAGTTCGACCGGTTCCGGTGTGAGCAGGATCCGGAAATTCGGCGCGAGGGCGGCGCATTCCCGCTTAAAGAATTCCTGCTCCCAAATGCTGCCGGGCCCTCCGTGATCATGATTTCCAGGAATCGCCAGCACCGGCACCGCCATGCGGCCGAGCGCACTGCAGGCGGCCGCCACGGTGGCCTTGGTGGCGCTGGGGGAATCAAACAAATCGCCCGCCACGAGGATAAACTGCGCTCCGCATTCCTGGGCGGCGGCGGCAATCCGGTCCAGCACCGCCAGACGTTCCTGCTGGACCAGCGCCCGCTTCTGCGGGTCGGCAATTCCAGCAAATGGCTTCCCCAGTTGCCAGTCGGCAGTGTGAAGGAAGGTAACAGGCATGGGCGTAGTCCATCTGTTGGACTGAAACCGCTCCGGCACAACCCAAAGCATGTCCCGACCAACGGATTCAGCCACTTACCCTGTGGACCGGCTCCAGCTTGGGACAAGACTTCAAGAGCATCCGGCCCGGCGGCTCTGGCTCCTCAGGGAGCCAAACGCCGGCCGGCCGGACTGATCGGATCCGGACTCAAGGAACGAGGACGGCGGTGCGGTAGTAGGCCCGGCCGGCAGGGGGATTGGTATCCGTGTATTGCACCGCGCCGCCGGGACCGGCCACGATGGTGGAAATCTCAGACCAGCCGGACGAGAGTTCGGTGGACCGTTGAATCGGATAACTGGTGCCCGCCACTCCGGTGAAGCTGATCACGGGCTGACCGCTGCCATTCAACGTGATGGTCAGAGGAGGCATTGGTGGGAGAAGTTTGCCAAGCGCACGCAGCTGGTCGACCCGCAGGCCCGTATAACCTGTATTGGCATCCCGATTCTGCACAAGGAAGTCGATGGTGTTGACCCCTTGGACAAAGGTGGCATTGGCCGGCGAAATCGTGAAGCTGGTCAGCGCCGGGAATTGCGCATTGTTCACCAAACCGGTGGCTACCCCATTGACGCGGAGAGCGGGGCCCAGATTGTCCGTCGCCCAGCCCCCGGTGATTTTAACCGATGGCAGGTAGAAGGCTGTGAGATCGACCGTGGTCCGATAGACGAAGGTGCCCGGACCTTCCCCACCATCAAAGGCCTGACCCGAAGCCGAGACGGAGTCCGCGAGGGAGGAAATCCACTTGGAGCCGCCGTTGTTCGCCAGCCAAGGACCAGCCACGATCGGGAAGACCGTGGAGCTGTGAACCGTGGCGGGCACTTGGTCAGTTCCTCCAGGATTGATCTGCAGGACGTAGTGCGGATCAAAGTCGCTATCGGCAAGGGCGGCACCGGTGTCATCCACCCCGGTGTTGTAAATCCCCGGGATGCGGTCGAAGACAGCCAGAGTCGCCTCGGCACTGGTGTCATTACCGTAGGCGTTGGTGACCCTGACCTTGTAGGTTCCGGCATCGGCCCGCGTCGCGGAGTTGATGGTGTAGGTCGATCCGGTGGCCAGCGGGATATCAGTATTCCCTTGGCTCCACTGATAGGTGAAGGGAGTGCTGCCCTCCGCCGTGAAGGAGAAAGTGATCGAGTCACCCATCGCCACATCCGCGCTGACAGGATCAGCCGTAATGTTTGGAGGGATATTGGACGCGATCAAAGTGGCGATGGTGCTGGTGACATTGCCGTGGGGATTGGTGACCTTGACCGCATAATCTCCATTCTGGGCGGCCGAAAAACTGCCGATGGTATAGGTGGAGGCGGTTGCGCCCGCGAGGTTCGTGCTATTGCGCGTCCACTGGTAGCTCAGATTGGCGGAACCGTAGGCCTCGACGCTGAGGGTCACGGGCGATCCGCTGACAATGGCGCCGCCCACGGGAGGGGTGATGACCACGGGGGCAATCGCGGTGGGAACCACGGAATAAACCAAGTCTTCAACGCGGAGGCCTGTAGGACCAACCCCGGCATTCACCACTTCGAATTCCACGTTATTGACTCCCGCGGTCAGAGTCGCGGCAGGTAGACTCTCCATCCGGATGCGGAAGGGAGCGAGGACGGCAAAGTTGGTGCTTGGCGTTACGCCAGGAGCAGTGGCACCATTTATTTTGATGGCCCGGCCCGTGTTATCAGAGGCATATCCGCCGGTAAGAATCCCGCTGGTCGGCTGGCCGGTCAAATCGAGCGCCGTTCGGTAGACGTAAACGGTCGGATCGGGACCCGCCGCCCCCCCGGTATTGGCAAGCGGCCCGATCCAGGATGAAGTCAGTGAATTTGCCACCCATGGCGGGCTGGGGATGGCCTCCTGAACAAAGGCATCGGGAACGCCGACATTCTGCGGGTTCTCCACGAGGGTGTAGTGGGGATCAAGCTCGGCAGGAGCAAGCGGCACCCCGGTGGCATCGACCCCGGTGTTGAAGACCACTCCGGGAATTGACTCATAAACCTCAAGGAAGGCCGGGTTACTCAAAGCCGAACTCGTGCCGTTGGTGGCGCGGAAGGTGTAAAACCCTGCCTGGGTGGCGGCACTGGTGACGTTGAGAGTCAGCGTCGTGGTGGTCTCACCCGGAATTTCAACGTTGTTACGGTACCATTTGTAGGTGAGCGGCGGAGCCCCGGCGGCGCTTGCGGTGAAGGTGGCGGTAGACCCCACGATAGCCAAAGCCCTGGCGGGCTGGGCAGTGATGATGGGCGTAGGGGAGAGCTCGAACCCCCGGTTGGCGATCCCATAGAGGTGGAAGGAATTTCCGGAGATGGGCTGGGTCAGAACCGTCAGGGAGCCGGTGGCATCGGCGGTATAAGTGTAATCGACCCGGATCCCGTTGTTGTTGTCAAATCCATCCTGATCGACGGAAAGCTGTTCCGTGCCGGAGCGGAACGTCGCCCAGCGGTTGCCAACGCCCTCCCAACCGACAGAAAAGAGGGAAAGTTTATAGCTTTTCCCCGGGGTCAATCCCGATAGGGTGACATTCCCGGGAAAGCCATTGTAGACAAAGTCATTGGCCAGAGGGCGGCTGGCATCGTTCAGGCTATTGCCATCGTTGGCGAAAACCCCATCAAAACCACTGGTGGTCAATTTGCCCGGAACCGCAGGAT